>JAIRNH010000017.1 GCA_031258155.1 Helicobacteraceae bacterium
CGGTTTTTGAAAACGCCAAAACCGCCGCGCCTATAAAGCGCGGCGGTTGTTTAACGCCCTAAAATATAACGGGCGGCGGCGTTCAAACCTCTATGGCGTTAGCTAAAAGTCGGCGTTAATGCCGACGGTAAGCCTTCTGCCGTCTATAAACCTTCCGTGATCCGCGTTGCTTAGTTCTTTGTTGGCGACGTTATACACGCCCGCTAAGAGCTTCATACCGTCTTTTAAGCGAACGACCGCGCCAATATCCGCAAAACCGTAAGAGTCGTTTTCGCTGAAGGTAGTTCCCGTGCTTGTTCTGTTAAGCGTATAGGACTCCTGCTTGCCAACGTAGCTATACTGACCCCAAAGGTTGAACCTCTCCGTAATGGCAAAATTGACGTTTGCGTTGATTATATGCTTTGCGGCTCCGCTTACGGGCTTGCCTTTAAGCAATCCCGTTTTTTGCTCGCTGTCCGTGTAGGTATAGGTCGCGCCGAGCGAAACAATCGACGGCAGATCGTAGTTCAAAGTAACTTCAAGCCCTTCGATAACCACCTTATCGACGTTTTTATACTGCGCGACGGATCGATACGCGTTATACCCGCCATATACGCAGTTGTTAGCGCCGCCGCTACTGCACTGGTTTTCCAGTATTATCTTGTCTTTGTAGTCGGCGCGGTGCGCTGTTACGCTTGCGCCTAAACCCGTCTCTTTGTCCGTATAAATTATCGAAGCCTCGTAGCTTACGCTTGATTCCGGCTCAAGATCGGGATTGCCCGCCGTTATGCAAGGGTTGCTAGGGGGGCAACTTCCTCCGCCCGTTACTCCGCCAAAATCGGCGGCGGCTTGCCGTAGGCTGGGGCTTTTATACCCGCTTGAGACGCCGCCTTTAACGACCAAAGCGTCCGTTACGTCATAGACCAGATAGACGCGAGGGTCGATATGCGATCCAAACTCTTCGTCCTCGTTAAGCCTGATACCGCCCGTTAGCGCCAGACTATCGAGGATATTCCACTCGTCTTCGGCAAAAACCGCGAAAGACCAGCGCTCCATAACGTTGGTTGGATTGGCTATAGCGGGCAGTCCGTTTGTGGCGCGATCGTCTAGCTCCTCTTTCTTATACTGCCCTCCGACCGACAGGATATTTGTATCAAAGTAATACGTCCCCTGCGTGTTCAGCGTTAGCGCCTCGAAGTCGATCCCGTTTCCTCTCGAAGGATTTTTGGTGGAGGCGTTTTGAATATAGGTGGTCAGCGTGAAATTATCCAGCTTCAGATCGTGTCCTCCGCCAAACGACTGTTTAATAGACAGATTTTCGCTGGCGTTACGATCGGCGGAGCCGTTAGCGGATACGCTATTGCCCGTAATAGTAACCCTCTCTTGTTTCGCGTAGTCGTAACCCGCCCATACGCTATTGGCTCGATTGATCGACGCGATCGCTTTTACGCCAAACTGTCTAGCCGTAAAATCGGGGTTTGACGACGAGGATTTACCGCCCGCTACATAGCGGCTTTCGTCTATGCCCAAAATGGAGCCGTATGTTTGCAACGACAACAGATCGCGTATAACGGGACCGGCTAGATTGGCGCTAGCTTGAAACCCGTCCTCGCTTATGTCGCTGTAGGACTTTGTGTATTCGCCCTTAAAGCTGCCAGACCATTCGCTGGGAACTTTCTTGGTGATAATGTTGATAACGCCGCCCATAGCTTCGGAGCCGTAAAGCGAAGAGACGGGACCTCTGACGACCTCTATGCGCTCGATCATAGAAACGGGAGGCAGGGAGTTTGTGGCGATACCGCCCGACATACCGTTAGGGCTGTGCGCTTCGTTTCCCGACATTGGTTTGCCGTCGATTAAGTAGAGCGTATAGCCGCTGCTCATACCGCGAATGGATATGTCCTTAAACACGCTGCCGCCTTCCACATAGACGCCCGGCACGGTTTTAAGAACGTCGGTTAGATCGTTAAACGATCGGTTTTCTAGTTGCTCTCTGGTTATCACAAAGACGCTTGCGGGAGCGTTTGCGATATTTTGTTCGTAACCCGCCGCGCTGACGATTTTAATTTCGTCAAGCTCCGTTACGTCGTCGTCCGATTTTGCTCTCGAGGGAGCGATCGCGGTTTGATTCGATTGTTCGCTAACGGCTGGAGCGCCGTTTAATTCAGCCGATTCGTCGTCGGCTACTATAGGCAAGGCGAGGCTTAGCGCCGTTATTAGAGCTAAAAGCCCCCCCCCCCGCTTATTCGTCGTTTTGAGACTTACGCCGTTTGCGTCCGTCATTGTTACTCCTTCTTTGATTTTGAGAATTAAACCAAATTTCTCGCGTGGAATAATAGCGAAACATAACCTTAAAGCAAGATAAAACCCTATTGGCAAATTAAAAAAGATCGCTATTTTCGCGCTTCCTTGCCCTTATATTCGCTACGAAGCGAATAGAGACGCGAACGTTTCGCAATCGCAAAAAAGCGGGTATCCAAACGCGCCAAAGGGGTAATTTTGCCCGCCGCGCTTAGCGGGTATCAGGGGCGCTTGGCGTTTCTAAACGATTTTGGAACTACGGAGTCGTAAAGTTTTCGCAGGTAGGTTAAATCTAGTTTTTCGGGTTTGGCGCTAAGCGCGTGGCGATTAGCCAACTCTTGCGTATAGTCATCGAGCAAATAGACCTTAAAGCCCGAAGCGCCTTTTTCAAAATGGGTAACGACCCCCAAAAGCTCCGCGCTTTTATACGAGACGTTGTTATCGCGCGAGGTTAATACGACTTTTGCCATACCGCCGAGCATTCGCGGTTTTTTGTTTTGCGCCGAAATAAAGTTGCCGAGCGAAAAATAGACGAGCGTTTTAGCGCCGTCTTTGCGCTCGATCCATCGCGCGCCCTGCAAGACGTGCGGGTGATGCCCGATCACAAGATCGACCTTGCGATCGGCTAAAAACCGCGCCAGCTTTTCTTGCGTTTTATTGGGCGCGCGCGCGTATTCGTCGCCCCAGTGCATAGAGACGACAAGAAAATCGCAAAGTTTTCTTAGCGCGTCGATCTCTTGTTCCATCGCCTTAGTATCGATCAGCGAAACCAAATAGGGGGAGTCTTTGGGCAGTTTAATGCCGTTTAGACCGTATGTATAGGCGAGAAAACCGATTTTCACGCCGCCTTTTTCTACGATCTTGGGTTTTTCGCGCTCCTTTTGCGAGGCGTGAACGCCTAACACGATCGCGCCGGATTTGGTTTTCCAGTAGTCCATCGTCGCCAACAACGCCTTTTTGCCTTTGTCCATAGCGTGGTTGGTGGCGTGGTTGATCGCTCTGAAACCAAGATTGTAGATCGCCTCGCCAATCTCGTTTGGTCCGTTAAACGCGGGATAGCCCGAATAGCCAAAACGCTCGCCTGAAATTAGCGTCTCTTGATTGATAAAGGCTATATCGGCGGCTTTGACGACGCTGGCGACCTCTTGGTAAAACGGCGCGAAATCGTAGCCGTCCTTTGTTTTGGCGCGATTGATCAACTGCTTGTGAATAAGATTATCGCCGACCGCGATCAGCGTAACGTTTATCTCTTGGCGCTCTTTTGGATGTTTTTCGACGACGACGACTTGCGGCGGCGGCGGCGTTTGCTTTACGGCGCAACCAGCGAGCAAAACGCCCGCGATTAACGCGAGCGCGGCGCGGCGAGCGCCAAACTTAGCTCCTATGCCGCTCAAGCGTCAGCCCGCCTCGTATGGAAAAGTAACCTTCATATCCTTAGGGCTTACCATCCAGAAATAGACGACCTCTTGACGGAAGTTATCGAGCAAAAACTTAGCCTTTTGACTGCCCGTGTCGTTGTAGAAACTCTTTAGCAGTTTCTTTAGGTAGGTTTTGCCCTCGTCCTCCTCGTAGGTATCGATCCGCACCGCGCGGACAAGCTCCTGATTGAGCCTGTCGATAAAGCGCGACTCGCGATCATAAACAAACGCCACGCCGCCCGTCATACCAGCGCCGAAATTAACGCCCGTTTCGCCCAAGATCGCCACTGCGCCGCCCGTCATATATTCGCAGGCGTGATCGCCCGTGCCTTCCACCACCGCGACCGCGCCGGAGTTGCGCACGCCGAAGCGCTCGCCGACGGAACCCGCGACGTAGAGCTTGCCGCCCGTAGCGCCGTAAAGACAGGTGTTGCCCGCCGCGCTGAAACGCGCGCCCTGCACCTTGGGCGAAACGACGATCTTGCCGCCGTGCATACCTTTGCCCACATAGTCGTTCGCCACGCCGTTGACCTCGATATTAACGCCCGACGAGAGAAACGCGCCTAGCGATTGCCCCGTAACGCCGTTTAGCTTAAGCGTGATCGTTCCTTCGGGAAGCCCCTTGTCGCCGTAAAACTGCGCGATCTCGCCGCTGATCATCGCGCCGACGCTACGATTGGTATTGCGCACGTCGCGAATCTCTACGGCGCGCTCGCTTGGATTTTTAATGCTCGGATAAACCGCTTTTAATAGCTCTTTTTCGTATTCGTTGCCTTTGAACGGATAGGGATCGTTATGTTTTCCGCGCCATAAATTAGGTCCCTCGATCACGCGCAAAAGCCGCGAAAAATCAAAATGTTTGGCTTTGGGCGAGGAGCTGACCTCGAATAGATCGCGCCGCCCGATAATCTCTCTTAGGCTCTTGTAGCCCATCTGCGCCAGCTCTTTGCGCGCGTCTTGGGCAAGAAGCGTTAGATAATTTACAAGCCGCTCCACAGAACCCGTATAGTGTTCGCGTAGCTGCTTATCCTGCGTGGCTACGCCGACGGTGCATCGGTTTAGGTGGCAGACGCGAAGCATTCGACAGCCAAGCGCCGCGAGCATAGCCGTGCCGAAGCCGTAGCTTTCGGCGCCAAGCAACGCCGCTTTGATAATATCCCGCCCGATCTTCAAACCGCCGTCCGTTTGCAACTCCACAAGATCGCGCAGCCCGTTAATTTTAAGCGAGTCGTGCGCGTCGGCGAGTCCAAGCTCCCACGGGTTGCCCGCGTATTTGATAGAGCTAAGCTGCGCCGCGCCCGTGCCGCCGTCGCAACCAGAAACGGCGATTTTATCCGCGTAAGCCTTCGCCACGCCCGCCGCGATCGTCCCCACGCCGCCAATCGAAACGAGTTTAACGCTGATATAGGCTTTCGGACTAACCTGCTTGAGATCGAAAATAAGTTGCGCTAAATCCTCGATAGAGTATATATCGTGGTGCGGCGGCGGGCTGATCAGGGTAACGCCGGGGATTGTATAGCGTAGCTTGGCGATATACGGCGAGACCTTGTAGCCCGGTAGCTGCCCGCCCTCGCCCGGTTTCGCGCCTTGAGCGACTTTGATCTGAATCTCCTCGGCGTTGCGAAGATAGGCGGGCGTAACGCCAAAGCGCCCGCTGGCGATCTGTTTAATTTTGCTGACCTTATAGGCGCCGAAACGAACCTCGTCCTCGCCGCCCTCGCCCGAATTGGATTTGCCGCCTAGCCTGTTGAGCGCCTGCGCGATCGCCTCGTGCGCCTCCTGACTGATCGCGCCGATACTCATCGCCGCGCCGTTGATCCTAGAGGCGATCGCTTCGATCGGCTCTACTTCGCTTAGATCGATCGGCTTGCGATCGGATTTGATAAGCAAAAAGTCGCGGATCGCCCGCTCGCCGCGATTTACGATCAGCGATTTGAACGCCTCGTAATCCTCCGCTTTGCCGCTTTCGGCAAGTTTATGCATCGCGCCGATCGCGTAAGGCGAAAAGTCGTGATACTCGCCGTCGCACTGATATTTGAGCAACCCGCCAATATCGAGCGGATAGAGGCGCGAAATATAGTTCGCGAAAGCGTTGTCGCGCGCCCTTTTCAAACGCTCCTCGATCTCCTTGTATCCAAGCCCGCTTAGGTGAGCGATCGCGCCGGCGAAACACTCGCCGACAAGCGTTTTGTCCAGCCCGATAATATCGAACAGCGCGGAGTTGCGATAGCTCGCGATCGCGCTAATGCCCATCTTTGACATAATTTTTAGCAAACCCGCTTTGATCGCGCCGACGCAGTTTTTTAGATCGCGCTTAATCTCCTGCTTGCTTTTGCCAAACTCTTGATCGATATTGGCAATCGTCGCGAACAGCAGGTAAGGATAAGCCGCGCTGGCGCCAAAAGCGAGCAAAATAGCCGCGCTGTGGGCGTCTAATACCTCGCCCGTAATCGCCACGATGGAAACGAGATAGCGCAGATTAGCGTCCAATAAAGCGCGGTTTAAGTATCCGACCGCCATCGCCATCGGTATAACAAGGTTTTTTTCGTCCAAAGCGCGATCGTCCAATACGACGATACGCACCCCCTCCTCTTTCACGGCGGCGGCGACGGCGTTAAAAAGGTTTTTTAGCGCCGCTTCCAGATCGCTTTCAAACGCCGTGGAGAAAACGCGGTTTTTGAACATTGGATCGAAAGTCGGGTTGGCTTTGTCGCCAAAAGCGAGCAGCACCTCCAGCTTCTCAAGCGAGAGGATCGGCGAGTCGGCTTTGAGGCGGCGCGCGTAGATCGACTCCTCGTCGAGTATGTTGTGCGTCTGCCCAAAGCCCGTATTGGCGCTCATCACCACTTTTTCTCTAAGCGGATCGATAGGCGGATTGGTTACCTGCGCGAAACGTTGGCGAAAAAAGTCGCTAAACGGGCGCAAAGCGTCGCTAAACGCCGCCATCGGCGTATCGTCGCCCATACTGCCCGTCGCCTCTTTGCCCGTTTCAGCCATCGGTTTGATAACCTGCTCGATCGTCTCGCGGGTAATCTGAAAGTAGCGTTGCGAAGGAATAAGTTTGTCGCCTAAATCCACGTCTTTTACAAATAGCTCCTCGACAAACTCCTGCAGATAATACATTTTGGAGTTAAGCCACTCGCTATAGGGTTGAGACTCTTTGAGATAGTCGTTTATATCCTCGTCTTTTAGGATCGCGCCGTTTTTAAGATCGACGGCGATCATCTGCCCGCTTTTGAGCTTGTCGCGCTCTTTGATCTGATCGCTTGTCAAGTCCAACACGCCAAACTCGCTGGAGATCAAAATCCTATCGTCGTTGGTGATCGTGTATTTCGCGGGGCGCAGCCCGTTGCGATCGAGTATGCAGCCGATATAGCGTCCGTCCGTTAAGCTGATCGCCGCCGGACCGTCCCACGCCTCGTGGCGCGCCGAAGCGTATTCGTAAAAGGCTCTAAGGCGCGAATCCATGTGCGGCGCGTTCTGCCACGGCGCGGGTATCATAGAGCGAATAGCTTTGAAAAAATCTACGCCGTTGATCAGCAAAAACTCCAGCATATTATCAAAGCTCGCCGAGTCGCTTACGCCCGTCTCCAGAATCGGAAATATGCGTCGCAACTCCTCTTGAGAAAAGACCCCGCTTTTCATCGCCGCCGATTTTACCGCTACGTTGAAGCGGTTCGCCCCGATCGAGTTGATCTCGCCGTTGTGCGCGACGGCGCGGAAAGGTTGCGCAAGCCGCCATTTCGGAAGCGTATTTGTGGAGAAGCGTTGGTGAAAGAGCGCGAAACTAACGGCGAAATCGCTATCTTGCAGATCGGGAAAAAACTCCTCGATATGCGTGGGCATTACAAACCCTTTGTAACAGATCGTCTTGGCGCTAAACGACGTAACGTAAAATTTTTCGTCGTCCGCGAAACGCCGCTCCAACTCTTTACGCGCTAGATATAGTAGCGGCGCGAAACGGCGCGTAGCGATCGGCGAGGCGGGAACGACAAATGCCTGAACGATCAGCGGCAAGGTTTCAAGCGCCTGTTTGCCTAAAGCGGTTGTGTTGATCGGAACTTCGCGAAACAGCGCGACTTTAAGATCGTTGCGCTCGCAAAACTCCTTGATCGTCTCCTCTTGATCTTTGCTAGATAGAAACAGGTTGCCCACCGCGTATTCGCGGGGCAGATCGACGCCGCTCTCCGCGGCGACTTTTCGCATAAAGCGATCGGGGATTGAAAACAAAAGACCGCACCCGTCGCCGCTCTTGCCGTCGGCGGCGATCGCTCCGCGGTGAATCATGCGGGTTAGCGCCGTGATAGCGTCTTTTGTCGTCTGGTGCGAAGGTATGTTTTTTATGTTGGCGAGCAGACCGAAACCGCAGTTGTCGCGCTCCGTAAAAAGGTCGCTATAGCGCAAATCCATTCAAAACCTTAATCGATTATTAAATAAGGGGCTAATATAATACTATAAAACGGATTACAAGGCGATGCGCGGATATATTTTGAACCTCAAGAAACACCGCGACGAAGACCTGATCGTCTCTATTCTATGCGCCGATCGCCTCTTTTCGCTCTATCGCTTTTACGGCGCGAGACATAGCCCTTTGCAGCTTGGATATAAGATCGACTTCGCGTGCGAAAACGATCCGTTCTTTATGCCGCGCCTAAGAAGCGTTTCGCACCTTGGATTTGATTGGCTTTTCGAGATAAGCAAAATCCGCTACTGGCAGATATTCCTTCATCTGCTCCATCGTCATCTAGCGGGCATAGAGACTATCGACGAGTTTTATTTTTCGCTGCTTGATCGCGCCGCTTTGAAACTGAGCGTTCAAAATCCCAAGCGGGTTTTGATAGAGACCGCGTGCGCGTTGTGGGAGCGCGAGGGGCGGCTTCATCGCGATCTAAAATGCCTGATATGCGAGCGACGCATCGACGATCCGTTTGTCGCGCTACTTCGCTGTTTAGCGCCCGCGCACGGCGAATGCGCCCGTAAAGAGGGCTTTAGGCGCGAAGCGGTTATCAGGCTGTTTGAAACCAACGAGACGATTTTATTCGACGACAAAGAGGTCGATCTGCTGTGGCGGATCGTCGAGGAGGGGCTATAACCGCCGCGACGGAACAAAGCCGAACAAAGCCGCGCTCGTATTTATCTCGCGCGATAATCTCTTTTTATTCGTCGGTTAAAGCGGTTCCGCTCGTCTTAAACAGAACCTATAATCGCCAACTCTCCATTAACCGCTTTGCGGCGGGCTTTTACGCCGCCTTCGGGCGGCTTTTTCAAGCCTCTAGGCGCGTCTAACCCTCTGCTCTCGATCGGCTCGCTCGGCTTAGCAATATATTTCGCGGCGCGTTTGGCGGGGGTTTTAGTCCGCCGCGCCGCCCCAGCGTTTATACAAATCGTTCTCTATGCCAAGCAGATCAAACCACCTGCCGATAATAAAACGCTCCAAATCCTCGACTGTTTGGCGTTTGGCGTAATAGCCGAGAACGGGCGGCGCGACGATAACGCCCAGCCGCGAAAGTTTTAACATGTTTTCAAGCGCGATCGAGTCGAAAGGCGCCTCGCGGGGCGCTACGACAAGGCGGCGTTTTTCTTTAATAGCGACGGCGGCGGCGCGAGTAACGAGATTATCGGCGATCCCGCAAGAAATTTTCGCCAGCGCGTTCATGCTGCACGGCGCGATAAGCGTAGCCTCCGCTCCAAACGATCCGCTTGCGATCGGAGCGGATATGTCGTCGTTTTTGTAGCCCTCCTCTATTTGCAAAACGGCTCTAGCGCCGTCGCTTACCGCTAGATATTTATCGTGATTTTTCGGAATCAAATCGTAGGCTTTAAGCCCTAGACTAGCCGCGCTCGCCCCGCTAATTCCAACGACGATTTTCATTCTATCCTCGCTAATTCTTTCGATATGATCCTCGCGATAAAAACGCGCCTATTCTGATCTTTTATCGTTACAAGCTCGCCAATATCCGCGTCTTTTTGCACAACGCCCAAAAACGATAGCTTCACGCCGTTCTTAATAAGCTCGGTCGTAATTTGCGAGTTTTTTCTAACGTCCGGCAACGCTACGACAAACCGATCGACAATAATATCGCCTTTGTTTAATCTATGCTTTGCCGCTATCTTGCCAAGCGCGGATTTATCGATCGGTTTAGACGGTATATGATCGAAAACTATCAGCGTTTCGTCGAGATTGTCTTTAGAAAGTATCGTTCCGCGCTCGATCTGCTTGGAGGCTTGCAAAACGCGCATATTAGCCGCGATCTCAAAAGCGAAAAACGTCCGTTTTACTTTTTTGTCGTTCGAGCCAAACCAAACCGCGAAGCCGCCTTTGTTTCTGCGAAGCGCGTTTTGTTGAACGTCCACCTGCGCGATCTCTAAGCCGTCTATATCGCTAAACGAAGTCGGCTTGATTTTTATATAATCAATATTAATCGACGGATACGCTTCGGTAAAACGATCTCTTAACGCCTCTTTGATAAGTTCTAAGTCAATATCGCGCGAATAGTAAAAAGTTATGATCGGATAACGCGAATCTATAGAGATACCGCGATCGCTAAATAGCCGCTTTAATTTGCTAAGCGGCGTTTGAATAGCGCTTTTATTATCAAACCGATCGATAACAAAATCCGAATTTGCGTCAATCTCTATAATATCGGAAGCGTTAATTTCATCGCGGTTTATTAAATAGTTATCCTCTAACGCAAAAACTTCCGCGAACGCCGCCGCGCAAAATAAAAACAAAACGTTTAAGCGTTTCATCTGCAGCCCTTTAACTTTCGCCGTATAATTGTAACGCGAGGGGGCAAAAAGCGGCGGCGCGGACGGTTTTAAACGGCGGCTTTCAACGTTTTTTGCTACAATCGCGTTCGAAGAAAGCCGAGATGGTGGAACTGGTAGACGCACCGGACTCAAAATCCGGCGCCGCAAGGCGTGGGGGTTCGATTCCCCCTCTCGGCACCACTCAATAAAACGCAAGGCGCGAAGGTTCGATTCCCCCTCTCGGCGCCGCTTAATAAAACAATCGTAAAGAATTTGCGGGGGTTCTTAAAGAAAGAAACTCGACGCGCTCTTTCGCGGTTACCGCCCGCAATTAGCCTTATCGCAAAAAAGTAGCGTTTTATGCGACGCTAAAGCCGTTTTCTTTGCTCCGTTATACGCTCTTTGCAACTCTACTAACCCGATCGCGCCGCCTCTCGTCATTTCCGCGCGCGCAAGCGCGAACGCTTCGCGGGAATGGCGGAGAGAAGAAAAGAAAAAATAAACTCCCGCTTTAAAAAACGCGGGAATGACGGGAGACTATGGTTGTTGCCATTGAAGGATTGGATAGCCGCCGCCAGCGGGCATTATCCAAACGTCCGTAAAACTCCAACCCAAACCTTCGTAGGTCGCTTTCGTTTTAAGCTCCGTATCCGTTGCGTTCGCTCCGTTAAGGTCAGCGTCGCTGGAGCTTGGGGTTATCATCATAGAAGTTAATGCGAGGTTGTCCGAAACGTGAAACAAATTATTGGTACGCCCAACTACACGGTGAGTATGGGAGTTTCCAGAAACAGACGGATTGACAACAGCATTGTTTTTTACATCGCTGTCATAAACAGTTCCCGCGATACCTCCGACGCCATTAATTCCGCTAACATCGCCCGCAGCGTAGCTGTTTTTGATCGTAGCGGCGTCATAAACATATCCTGCGATACCGCCGATATCGCTACCGGTTCCGCTAACATCTACTGTAGTATAGCTATTTTTGATCTCGCTCTCACCAATATATCCTGCGATACCGCCGATACTGCTGCCGGTTCCGCTAACGTTTCCGGCAGCATAACTGTTTTTGATTGTAGAGTTGCTCGAAACATATCCTACAATGCCGCCGACACAATTGCCCGTTGCGCTAACGCTTCCCGTAGCGTAGTTGTTTGTAATCGCGCCTTCATAAACAAATCCCGCGATAACTCCGACATAATAATAACCCTTTACCTCTTCTGCTTCAACTCCAAGATTTTTGATTTGAGCATTTTCTATATATCCAAATAGACCTACATAGTTAGTGGAAGTTCTATTTATCCAAAGATTTGTTATCTTATTGCCGTTGCCGTTAAAGATGCCCGTGAATTTGACTGTATCATTTCCTATAGGCTCCCAGCCCTCAAAAGCGTCAACTCCCGCTTT
>JAIRNH010000018.1 GCA_031258155.1 Helicobacteraceae bacterium
CGGTTATTAAACCGCTTGATAGCTTGCTTAGTTGTCAAGGAACCGCCAAAATAAAAGAGCGTAAAACGCCTTCCGAATTGGTAGGGCGGAATTATAGTAAAAGTAGCTTAAAGAGTCAAAAAGAGAGTGTGGCGAAATTGGCTCAAGCCACGATAAAAACATTGTTCTTTGGGATTTTGGGAGCGCGGCGTTTCTTAAGCGTCTGTTTTAACGCCGCAGGCAAAAATAACCTTGCCGTAAGAGCGCCGCCGATCAAAACTAACGCGGTAGATCGCGCGTTGGCTTAGCGCGTTTTAAGACGGGCGGCGGCGCTCGAAAACGACGGCTCCAAAGAAAGTCCGACGAATGATTGCGTCGTTTCGATTCCAGCTTTGGGCGAAGCGATCGCGATTCGGTTTTGGCGAAAACCGCGTCGATTGTTTATGCGCCGCGTATGTTTCGCGGTCTATTTTGCGCGATAATCAATATGCCGATCTATAGTTTTAGAGCCAACTATATTAAACCAACTCTCGGGAGACTCGTATGTTCCCTTATGGCAACCAGACTGTCCGCAAATAAACGAATAAGGCTCGTCGTTAGCCGCATCCATATAAGCGCTAAATCTCGAGCTCATATCCGTTTCGTAATAGCGCCATACATAAAAAAGCCGACGGGAGATTCAATTGCGCCAAATATCTCTTCAAACTTGTTCTCGTTTGGAACAAAGCCTACGTTGCCATAAAGCGAAAGTATAAGCGCGTAATCCGAATCCTCCCCATCGTCAAACGTAACGCTTGCGTGCATACCAGGCTCTACGTTACATTTTTCGTAATAAATTAGGTAATCGGTATATCCCGCTTGCGCTAATCGCTTTCGCAACTTTGTTTTCTCATCGTTGGTTATGGTTACGTAGGACATGTTGCTTGTTGTATGATTAAGCCGAATGTTCGAGCTATCAAAAGACGGGAAAGTCGCGTAGCTCTCTAAACCGCCTTCGCCGTCCGTTGTTGGCTGAAGCCGCGAACAAGGAGGGGGATCGTCGTCGTCGTTTCCGCCTCCTCCTCCGCAACCCGCTAACAATATTAGAAAGGTTAGGCTAATTACAGAGAGATCTTTTTTTTGACCTTCGATAACGGATTAAGGATCGATCCAAACTGAATGAGTTGCATTGCAGCAATCTCCCTCTTTTTCCTGCTTGAAATCAAAATTAGCGAATGTTAGATCGTCTCCGCTTAAATTAGTTTTTCTTGCCCAGCAAAAGCAACACGCGACGTTGCCCAATAAAACGCAAATTATCTTTTTCGCGTTCGCATAAGCAAAAGGGCGTTTTGCCTAGCGCTAGGCGAAAAACGCCGATTATATTACCGCTTACGTTTATTCTGCCATCTATAGCCTAGAAGCGCCAATTTATATTACCGTCGCTTTTGTTTATTACTTTTAGAGCGGCGAGAGGCAAAGAGAGGTCTTTTTATCGCGAGCGTTCGCTTCGCGTTATAGCGAGGCAAAAAAGGTTACGCCCGAAACCGCGTTTGCTTAAAGAGAGCGAAAGCGGATTTGACGCAATGAAAAAAGCTAGGAACAATAGAGAGGTTTTACGTCCCTTTACATAAACGCGCTAAAAGCCTACATTTTTATACGCATCGGCGTTAAAAAAGCGGGAGATCGACGCGACGATAAAAAAGATCGGCAAGGGCGATCTAAGCGCCTACTATCATATAAACGGCGGCTACGAACGCGATGTTTTTTTGGTTGCGGAGGTTCTTACAGAAAGAAATTCGACGCGCTCTTTCGCGGTCGCCGCACGCAACTAACCTATCGCAAAAATAGCATTTTATGCGACGCGAAAGCCGCTTTCTTTGCGCCGTCCTACGTTCGCCGCGAATTTAGCCGATCGCGCCGCGCCCTTCCCGTCATACCCGCGCGGAGCAAGCGCAAGCGCTTCGTAATCGCGGAGCAAAACGGGTATCTATCTTTTTGATGATCGTTGTTGATAGATTCCCGCTTTCCTGCGCGATTACGGGCGGTAAACCGCCCTATCGCTCCGCGCGGGCATGACAAGAATATGGATTCCCGCGATCTTGCGCCTTTAGCGCTTCTATCGGAGTAAGCGCTTCGCGGGAACGACGAAAGAAACGGGAATGGCGAGACGCAAGATCATTAGTGAGCGCGGCATAATCTTGGACGCGCGGTCTTGCTTCTACCCTTCCTTTGTTAGTTCGGCGGCGATCTCCTTGGCGCGAAAGGAACCCGTTTTTTCAATCAGGAACAGATCGTTCGCTCTGCCTTTGATCGTGGCGATCTTGGCGGCGGCGATATCTATCGCGCGCCGATCAAATATATCGATAATAAACGCCATCAATCCCTGCTGATCGGGCGTATCGAGGCTCATTCGCGCGTATGTCGGCGAGTGATCGAGGTCGATCTCTATCTCCTTTTTCTTAATAACGGGGCGGGCGTATCTCATCGCGCGGCTCATATCCAGCGCGTTTTCCACCAGTTGGGCTAGATCGCCCATAGGCTCGTCGTATGGCTTGCGAAAGAACATTCTGAACATTTTCGCGCCGTCGAATAGTTTGAATATATCCATCGCGCCAAGATCGAAACGGCTTAGCTTGCCAAGTAGCCAACCAAGATTAAACGGCGCTTTGCTGATCGCCTCTAGCGTCAGGGCGGGGGCGCTAGTCGCGGTAAAGCTAACGCGATCGGTATCGGCGGCGCGTTTTGCGAGATCGACGATTTCGGGCGGTTTATGCTTGAGAAAAAACAGCGCCGAATCGATCCCCAAAATCCGCCGTTGAAGATCGCGGTTAAGCGCCGTAAAACCGTCGTAAGAGAGCAGTTGCTTCTCTTTGCGCATACGCGCCGCCGCCTCGCCGATCTGATCGTTTTTATCCAGCGCGTCGATCGCCCTTGAATATAGCTCGCGTAGCAGTTCGGCGGCAAAGGGCGTATAAACGCCGGAGGCGACCGCGCTCATATCGCATATCGTCAGCAGGTAGAGCATGGTTACCAGCGCCTTTGAACCAAGCCGCGAAGCGAACGCGAATACGACGCGATCGCTGTAAATATCCCGCGATCTAGCGACGGCGTTCATCAGGGTATGCGTTCGGATTAGGAGCATTCCGCGCTCGGTCAGATCGGGGCGAAAACCGAGCGTTTTGGCAAAACCGCGAAATCTCAACGCGCCCGCTTCGCTGTGATCGCGCGCGCCGCCCTTGCCGCAATCGTGCAGCAGGGCGCTCAGGCGGAGCAGCGCCTGCTCTTCGCCGCTAAGCGCGTTAAAAAGCTCTCCAAGCTCGCCCTCCAATAGACACATATTTTTTAGCGTCAAAATGGAGTGTTCGTCCGCAGGGCGAGTGTGATAGCCGTCAAATTGCGCTAGATTGATCACTCCTTTAAGCGGCGGCAGAAGCGTTTCTAATATGCCCGCTAGATCAAAAACCTCCACGATCTTATAGCAATCGGGGCGATCAAAGATCGCGCGGATCGTCAGCTTTATCGACGATCCAACCCGCGTTCCCCCCGCGCGGCGCAACGCCATTACAAACGAAACGTCGTAATCCGATCCGATCGGCGCGTCGATCGCCCGCCGCGTCAGCGCGCTCAGCGTTTCGCGCCGCCCGTCAAACGGCGCGGCGATCGCCTTCGCAGCCGATCTCTCGCCGCGCGTAAGTTTTGCCAGATAGTATTCGCAGTGGCGACTGATCGTTTTAAGCGCGCCCAATACCCGCTGCAAAAAAAACCGCTCGGCTTTACGGGTTTTGGTATCCTCGTAGCCGAGCAACAGCGCCGCCTCGCGCTGATACTGAAAGAGCAAAACGTCCGATTTCTTTTTCGCTAGCAGATGAAGCGCGATACGGACGCGGTAGAGCGACTCTAGCGCCTGATGAAACTCTCTGTAGTCGTCCTCGTCGATTATCGACCCTACAAGGTCTTTCGTGGAGGTAACGCCGTAAAGCGTTTTCGCGATCCAAAATAGCGCGTTCGCGTCGCGCAATCCGCCCGCGCTTTCTTTAACGTCGGGTTCCATCGCGATCGGGTTTTTGGCGCGGCGCAGACGGTATTCGTCAAGTTTTCGCGCGATGTATTCGTCCTGATCTTTTAGGCGAATCTTGTTTAATTTTGTTTCGATCTCCACCTGCAACAGACGCGATCCGCAAAAAAACCGCCCCTCTAGCATAGCGGTTTTGATCGTAATATCGCCGCTTGCCGCCGCCTCCAACTCGTCAAGCTCGTGAACGCGATGTCCAAGATGAAAACCCGAATCCCACGTCAAATACAAAACCCGCTCGATCAGCGGCTTGATGCGATAACCCGCGATCTTCTTATAAACGATCATCAAATCAATATCGGAATAGGGCGCGCACTGCTCCCTGCCAAAACTGCCCAGCGCCAAAAACGCGATCGGCAGCGCGCTATAAGGCGGCGCGTAATCGCCGAAATGCCCGCGCAGGACAAAGCGGTAAAAAGCGGCGACAAACTCCTCCATAGCCCGCGTATGCCAGACCAAAAACGCGCGCGGGTGCGAGTGCGAAAAGCGGCTTGAAAGCGCCTCGTAGTAGGCGATTCGCTCCTCTTTGAACAGTCGCGAAACCTCGAAATCGTCCGCGTTTTTCTCGATCAGTCGTTCTAGTTTTTCCGCAAAATCCAGCCGCACCTTTATCCTTTTTACCGATCGCTCGCGAACGCCGACCTCTGTTGGCGATTAACGCGGCGACGCTTTTGACGATTTGTTTAATTCGCCGATTAGCGTTTTATCCTCGCGCAAGTATCGGCGTTATTATAGTCTCGCGCTGTTACAATGGCGGGGTTAAAAAATAAACGAAACGATTAAGACGGATTGATATGCGATTTGACGAGGCGCTAAAACTATACGACCTAGAGCTGTTTGATCTGGGCGCGCGCGCGAACGCGTTGCGGAGAAAATATCACGGCGACAAGGTTTTTTACAACCGCAACCGCCATATAAACCCCACAAATATCTGCTCCGATCGCTGTTTATTCTGCGGGTTTTCCGCGCACCGCAAAAATCCAAACCCATACGCGATAAGCGCCGAAGAGATCGTAGCTACGGCGATCGCCGCGCAAGAAAGAGGCGCGAAAGAGATTCATATCGTCGGGGCGCACAACAAGAAGCTGGGGCTTGAGTGGTATTTTGATCTGTTCAGATCGGTAAAACGAGCGGCGGGCGGCATTCACCTAAAGGCGATGACGGCGGCGGAGGTCGAGTTTCTATCAAGAACGTACGATCTGAGTTTCGGCGAGATTTTAGATCGTATGATCGAAAGCGGCGTGGATAGTATGCCGGGCGGCGGCGCGGAGATATTTGACGAGGAGTTGCGCGCCAAAATCTGCGGCGGCAAGGTCAAATCCGCCGATTGGCTAACGATCCACGAGCTGTGGCACAAACGCGGGCGCAAAAGCAACGCCACAATGCTCTTTGGGCATATAGAAACGCGCGCTCATCGCGTCGATCACCTGCTGAGGCTACGCGCGTTGCAGGAAAAAACGGGCGGCTTCAACGCCTTTATACCGCTGCTCTATCAGACGAAAAACAACTTTTTAGAGGTAAAAAAGCCGCTTGACTCGGAGGAGATACTAAAAACAATCGCGATCAGCCGTATTGTTTTGGATAACGTGCCGCATATCAAAGCCTATTGGGTAGGCTTGAGCCTTAATCTCGCTTTGGTGGCGCAGGAGTTTGGCGCGGACGATATGGACGGCACGATCGAACGCGAATCGATCAACAGCGCCGCCGGCGCGGACAGCAAAAACGGGGTAAGCGAGAAACTGATGCGCGATCTGATTATAAACGCGGGCTTCACGCCGATAGAGCGCGATAGTTTATATAAGGAGATCGGCTAACAAAGCGACGCTTTATCGCCGTTTGCGTCTCTCGCCCTTTGGCTTCGCGCGTCCTTTGTAGCTTCCGCGTTCTGTCGCCTAACATCTCGTTCAGCGGACAGCCAAAAGCGCTTTGGCGAAAATAATCGGTTTAGCGCTAACATATCGCCTAATCTTGTTGCGGCGGACTATCAGAGGTTACGCTTTTGCCGTCCGCTAAACTCCGGCGTTAGGTCTTATGAGAAAACAGTACCGCTTCCGCAACAGCGATCAGGGACTTCTGGCATGGAATGTTGATACTCTTATTCGGCTCGCGGCAAACCTAGAGGCTATTGAATATCCGCTCGACGAAATACGCGAACTAGACGAACCATACTGGTATGACTTGGAAGGCGATAGTCCAACCTGCAAATCCATCGCGAATCACATTCGCTTGGTTCAAGCCGCCGACCTCGCCTACCCAATAATCCTCTGCCCAGCGGGGAAAGTGATGGACGGCATGCATAGAGCGGTAAAAGCCTTCTTGGAGAACCGTAGGTTCTTGCTTGCGTATCGTCTGCCATATCTGCCAGAACCGGACTATGTTGGAGTTGATCCAGACGACCTACCTTACGACGAGGTTTAACAATTTATTCAAGCCGCCGTTTCGCGGCGCGGCTTAACTCAAACATTAGGGGAACTGATGGCGCGATTCTTGATTCTCATCTTGTTAGCATGTCCAACAGTAGCTTTCGCAAACGCTGGATTACCAATGCTTGCGGTTGTTTGGCCCATGTTTATACCCGCATTCATACCCGTCGTCGCCATCGAAAGCTGGGTCGTTCATCGCTCTTTGAATATTCCATGGCGTATTGCGGCGACTCAAATGGTCAAAGCCAATATCTTTTCTACGCTCATTGGTATTCCTCTTGCTTGGCTTGCCGCCGTTGCGGTTGAGTTTTTTGCGTTTTGGGCGTTGTATGCTACCGGCGCGGAGTCGTATCTACCGCATACCGTTGTTGAGGCGGGCAGAATCATCTTCTCCATGTCTTGGCTTGGACCCGGCGGCAACGGCTATTGGAGAATCCCGATAGCTGCGATAGCGCTACTCGTTCCTTTCTTTTTCGCTTCATTTTGGACTGAAGCGTGGTATGCCAGTCGCAAGCTATGCCCAGAAGCGCCAGAACAAGCGCGACGCGCAATATGGAGAGCTAACGTACACAGCTATGTCGGGCTATTGTTTGCCTATATCTGCTGGTTGGCATTCGGTTTGATAACTCATGCGTAAACCGCCTTTCAAGTTGTTTCTCCGAAACACGGCGCTACGCCAAAAACCACAGCTTAACCTTTTATGGCAAGGGGCGACGGCAAGCTACCGCCCCTCTGAACTCCAGCGTTGTACGTCGTAGTGGATACCTCTTTAATTCCGCCGGGCGAATACTGCTACCGCGTCATTAAAATCCGAGAAGGCGAAATCCTTAGTCAAGAAATTGAAAAATTTGGGCGCGAACTCCGCGAGTATAGCTATAATGGCGCTTACAAAGAGGTTCTTTGCCCCTATTGGCAAAAAACGGCATACGGTACCGTTCGATGCAATTTTCTTGATCGGGAATTTGTTGACGACGAAGATCCAAAATCAATGGAGAAGATCGTAGCCCATTTTGGATCGCCAGACGCGCCCGATAAGTTTAAGCGATCTTGGGCTTTATCAGACGAGATAAAGATTTGCGGAATCCGAGACGATGAAGACGGCAAATGGATCGACTAGACCTAAAACAATTGCTTTGAGAGGGACGCTCCGCCGGCAAGCCGTCTTCGCGCCTCGCAAAGCGATGAATTCGGCGACTCACAAAAATTCAGCCGTCCGCAAACCGCGCGACGCTATCAAACCGCATATGATTGCAGCGCCAATTCCTGCGACCTTGCGCGCTTTCAGTAAGCGTTCAAATGAGAGTTGCGGCGAACAACCCGACAAAGGTTCCAGCCGACGCAAAACGGCGGCGGGATCGCGGCTGAGTTTTGGCGTTAGGTCATTGTGGGTCGCCTATGTTCGCCGCTTTTCGCCGTCTTGCGGACTTAACCTTCCGCGTTTTGACGGCGGCTGTCGCCTAATATCTTGTTCAGCGGACAGCTAAAAGCGCTTTGGCGAAAATAATCGGTTTAGCGCTAACATCTTGTCCAGTGAACGCGCTAAAACGCGCGGCTGGACTTCAACGTTAGAGGTAAAAATGCTTAATCGCCAAATTTTAGCTCTTGTATCTACTTTCTGGTTATTTATCGCAAGCGATTACGCGTTTGCTAGCTCGCGAATGGAATACGTGGAAAAAGCGCGCGAATCGTGGCGGCAACAGAACGAACTAATGGAAAAAAGTTACAATCGCCTTCTATCGGAAACCGAAGCCGAGCCGGATAAAGAGTCCGTCCAACAGCTAAAACAGGCAAAAGAGAGCTGGGAGGAGTTTAGGCGTCTATTCTGTAAATCCGTAAGTAAAACCTATGGCGGGGCGTGGGCTGGCGTCCATGAATCGGAATGTAGGGCAAATCTTGCAAAACAGCTTCAAATTACTATCGATGACAACTACGGTTGGTAGCCTCTTATTCGTTCAACCGGACGCGCCGGTTAATTCAAATAGCGCCAACCGCCCATGCTCGCCGCCCTCGCCAACGCCGCTTTCGCGTTCTTTCGCCTGAGCGCGATCGGCGCGCGGTTTTGCGGCTTACTTTACCGATAACGATTTTGACGGCTACCTCGCGTTTTAACAGGCGCTTTTAACGACTTGATCGGCGCGAGAATGGCGAGCGTGCGATCAACGCGGATCGGCGTAAGACAATAAAACTACGCTCTCTTGGCGCGCCAAGGCGATCAGCCTTTTTTCTCGCTCGCGTATTCGATCGCTTTACCCCACATAAGTTTATATTTTCGCTTGACAAACTCCAGCTCCTCCTGCGCGAACGCAAGCTGCTTGGTTAGCGTTTCAATCGATTTGCGATCCTCGTCGTAAAGCTCTTGCATAGCCACTAAACCCTCTTTAAGAAACTGGTTTTCGTTTTTCAGCGCGCCTAGCGTTTCGTCTTTTGCCCCGATCACCTTTTCGTGCATAGACAAAATCGTCCCGACCGTCTTTTCCACAAAACTCATCGCGCTTGTATGCCCGTCGAAAACCAGTTCCGCCTCAAGTTTTTTTGGCAACATTAAACTAACGCCGCTGGCGCTTTCAACCATTCTTTTCCCGCTTTCAATCTTGCTCGCCAATTTATTATCGTCGCATAACGCCTCGATCTCGGCGGCGTCCTTGCCTACAAGTTTTGCAAATTCTTCTACGCTTAACCATGTTTGCATTTAGTTATCTCCTTGCTAAACGAACCTCGATCGATCGCGAATCAAGCTCCGCTTGCGCGCCTATGTTTTGCCGATCTTCAAGCAATTTCCTAGCCAACTTGGGATCGTTTAACGCCAGAATCTGCGCCGCTAGATACGCCGCGTTGATCGCGCCGTTAATCGCCACGCACGCCGCGGGGATTTTAGACGGCATCTGAACGCAGCTAAGCAGCGCGTCGATCCCGTTTAACGCGCCGCTGGCGATAGGAACGGCGATAACGGGCTTGGTCGTTCGCGCCGCGATCGCGCCCGCCAAATGCGCCGCCATACCCGCCGCCGCGATAAACGCCAGCGCGCCGCCCTCTTCCGCCTCTTTCACGTATTGCGCCACGCGATCGGGCGTTCTGTGCGCGCTCGCGACTATCGCCTCGTAAGCCACGCCCAGGCGCTCTAGCGTTTTTGCGCACTCTTGCATTAACGTCCAGTCGCTTTTGCTACCTAAAACGACGCTTACAAACGCGCTCATATACCTTCCTTCTCGTCTTGATAGTTAGATTTTAGCAAATGCGGCAAAAATCGCGAGGCGAGCGGAAGTTTATATCCGCGAAGAAGGATTTTGGCGTTTTTAATCGCGGCGTATCGCTACGCGCGCGTTGGTTTATTGGATTGTTAAAAAAGGGCTGGAGGGCGGAAGCGTTTGCCCGCGTAAAAATTGCCCGACACATAATCCCGCCGTTTTATCGGCGTTAGCGATCCGCCGCCCGTTAGGCGGCGGTAGTCCGGCGTTAACCGTTAGTTGACGCTAATTTGTTTCGCGCCTTTGGATTGAATCTTGGGAAGCGTTAGGGTCAAAACGCCGTTTTTATACGCGGCTTCAATCGCGTCGGCGTCGGCGTTATCGGGCAGGCTAAAACGCCGCTCGAATCGTCCGTAACGGGTCTCTAGGCGGTAGAAATCCTCCTCTTTAACCTCTTCCTCAAACTTCCTTTCGCCGCTTATGTTCAGCGCGTTGTCCTTTAGATCGACCGAGATCGCGTCCTTATCGACGCCCGGCAGATCGAGCGCGATCAGATACGCCAAGTCGGTTTCGCGAACGCTAACGGCGGGCGTAAAGCCGGCAAGATTAGGCGTTACGTCGTTTTTATCGCTAAAAGCCTCCAACATATGGCGGCGAAACTCCTGAAAAGGATCAAATCTTTGAACTATCATCTGAAACTCCTTGCTTGTGTTTAGCGCTATTATGTTTTAAGCGCTAAGAGAATTATACAACATTGAGCCTATCATTGTCAAGTCTTTTTACAAAAATTATTCAACTTTTCGTCGGACGCCGTTTCTCAAACAATTAGCGCTAAGATCGGTAAAAAAGACGGGGGACAGAAAGCAAGTTTGGCGGCAAAACAGTTTGCGTTTGTTAGTTATTCCCATAAAAACGCGAGAGCGGCCTTGGCGATCGTCGATCGCGTTGCGAAAGCCGGTTACGAAGTATGGTGCGATCGCGGCATAAAGGTCAGCTCCACGTGGACGGACGAGATCGCTAGAGCCATCGAAAGGTGCGAGGTTTTCATCGTCTTTTTATCCAAAGACTCCGCGCTATCGCTTTTCGTGCGCAGCGAGATCGAATACGCCTTCCAAAAGCGCAAAAAGATAGTCCCCGTCTATTTGGATCCGATAGAGGAACTGCCGCCCGGTTTGGCGATCGGGTTAAACGCCATTCAGGGGATTGTGGGTTCTAGTTACGCGACGCTCGCGCAAAAAATTTGCGCCGCATTGTCGCAAAACGGCGTTTATAACTCTTCCAAACCTTCCGCAAAAAAGAGGCTCGCCATCGCTTTAACGCTGATCGGCGCGGTTTTGATCGCTTTTGGCGTTCTGTTCGCGTTTCATCGCGACGCGGTAGAGGGCTTCGCCGCCAAATTAGGCGTAAACGCCGCGCCGATCAAAACTCTTCCGCTCGCAAAAAACGAATACGCGCCCGCCGAACCCATTACGTTCAAAACGGATAAAACCATTCAAGACAAGATTAAAAACGGCGCGATCGCGGGAGTAACTCGCGTCGGCGCGAGCGATAAAGAGTGGATAATCATCAAGGAGATCGCAAAACCGTCCGCGCCTATTCTCGTGCGCGCGCCCGGTTTCGCGGGCGAATACGAGGCGAGAATCTACGCTTTGGACGGCGCGTTAATAGCCGCCAAACGATTTAGCGTATCCGAAGGCGCGCCCGTCGGATACAAGATTGGGATAGGCAAAAACGCCTACGCGCCAAACGAAAAATTTTCGGCGAAGATCGACGGCGTGAAAAAAGACGCGATCGACAGCCGTATGGTCGTAGGCGTTTGGCACGTCTGGGCGGATGGAGGAGACGCGATTACAAAAAGGATCGTCGATAAGAAAAACGCCTCGATCGCGTTTGTCGCCCCAAGTTCGAGCGGGCGTTATGAGATCCGCGCGTATAATAACGGGGAAATTTTGACAGAAGCTACGTTAATGGCGAGAGCGCAGATAAACGTGCGAAAATTAAGCGAAACGCAAGGAGTCAAATAATGGCGGACAACAGAGGAGCGCCTTACGTATTTATCAGCTATTCGCACGAAAACGCGAAGCTGGTTTTATCAATTATCGAATCGATTGTGGATAAAGGCTACGCCGTCTGGTACGACAAGAGCATAGATATATCTTCCACCTGGACGGACAATATAGGTCGGGCGATTATCGAATGCGAAGTAGTCGTCGCCTTTATCTCCAAAGAGTCTGTGGCGAGCAAATATGTGCGAAACGAAATCGAATTTGCTTTGAGCAAGAATAAACGCGTCATTCCCGTATATCTCGACGGCATGGAGATTTTACCGCCCGGCTTGGCGCTCGGATTAAACGCCACGCAAGGCGTGGTGGGCAAAAAAGAGGTCTCCGAGATCGCCAAACAAATTTGCGCTGGTTTGGAGTTCAACGCCGTGCAACGCGATCGCGACGCGTTTGAGCGAGGCAAACGCAAAAAGACGCCGGCGCTTGCGAAAGTCGCGGCGGTCGTTTGCGCTTTGGCGCTAATATGCGGCGGCGGTTATTTTTTTGTTAAAAGCGTATTCCGCAACGCTTACGAGATAACGCTAGACAAGCAAATATATCTGCCCGCCGAACGGATAGCGACGCGAATAGCCGAAGTTACCCCAGAAATGATCGTTAGCCGCGCGGTTATCGGCGTTTGGGATAAAGACGAGCGGAACGTTTCGTCGTATAAATCTTACAAACTGTTAAGCGATCCGCCGCCGTTTTTAAGAGCGCCTGTCGAGACGGGCGAATACGAGGTTCGCATTTACGCTTCGTATATTAGCGAGAGTTCCGACGAGCCAAAAAGCGCCGCCGCGTTTTCAGTCGCCAAAGACTCTTTGGGCGCGTTTGAGATATCTCTTGTCGAGGACGAATGCGTTTCGGAAGGAGAAATTCACGTTAACGTAAAGGGCGTTTCGCAAAAGATGATCGACGATCGACCTATTGTAGGGCTTTACAGGGTCTCGGCGCCGCACGATGGTCATATAGAATATGTGCCGGTGCGCTCCGAACAAGGTCTTCTCTGGTTCAACTGCCCGTTAAACGAAGGCGAATACGAGATTAGGGCGTATTCCAACTCCGACGTATGGGAAGCCGAAACGCTTGTGGCGTCCGTGAAATTGTTAGCGGTAAAACAATGACGCTTAAAGCGATCGCCGCTTACGACGAGGTAGTAATTCAGTGCCACGACGCGCCCGATCCCGACACGATCGCTTGCGGTTTCGCGCTGTGGCGGTTTTTGACCGATAAAGGCGTAAAAGTTAGACTTATATACGCCGGAGCGCAAATGACCAAGCCAAACGTGGTTTTGATGGTCAAAGCGCTTGATATACCGCTAGAACACGTTAGCGATCTGCCGCGCGCAAAACTGCTGATAACGGTGGACTGTCAGTATGGCGCGGGCAACGTTACGCGCTTTGAATGCGATCGCTTCGCGGTTTTTGACCACCACAAGCGGGAGATTCCCGATTCCGACGATCTTGTTATTTTCCCGCGTCTTGGCAGTTGTTCGACGCTGATTTGGAATTTGTTACGTAAAGAGGGCTTTAATTTTGCCGACAACGCGACGATTGCCACCGCGTTGGTTTATGGATTGATTACCGACACGTTCGAAGGCGCGGAGTCGCTCCACCCGCTCGATCGCGATTTGGCGGAGTTTAAAGGCGCCGATATGGCGCTGATAAAAAAGCTCAAAAATTCCGCGCTGACTATGGATGATCTTAAAACGGTCGCGCTCGCGCTCTCCTCGTCGCAATTGGTCGGCTCGATCGGAGCGCTACAATCGGACGCGTGCGATCCTAATCTACTAGGCTTCGCCTGCGACATAGCCAAACAGGTGGAGCGCTTTGATTGTTGCGTGGTTTACGCGCCGCAAAACGCGGGCATAAAGTTGTCGATCAGAAGCTCCGTGCGCGAAACGATGGCAAACGAGTTAGCCGCGTATATAACCGAGGATGTGGGAAACGGCGGAGGCAATAGCGAAAAGGCGGGAGGGTATATCTCGCTAAAAGCGCTGGCTGGCGTTAGCCCTATGCGTTTCATAACGGATAAAATTAGAGAGTATCAATCGAGCTACCAGCTGATCTATTCGAATCAACGTTCTATCGATTTCGCATCTATGCCGAGCTATCGCAAGTTGCCAATCGCGATCGGATTTGCGCCCACGACCGATATTTTCAACGAGGGCGAGCCTATCTGCATCCGCACGTTAGAAGGCGACGTGGATACGTACAGCTCCAAAGACATATACCTAATGATCGGAACCGAAGGCGAAATCTATCCGATACTAAAAAGCCGATTTGAGGCGAGCTACGCGGTTCTGCCCGATCCGTATTCGCTCGCTACGGAATACGAGCCGACGATTATCAATAAAAGCACGGGGGAGAAAAAGCTGGTCGTTTCTTCGGCAAAATGTTGCGTCGCGCGCGTTAACAAGATAATCCGCGCCGCGCCGCTATCTAAAAACGCCAAACTCTTTACCGTTTGGGATACGGAGAAATACTTCTGCGGCAAAGTCGGGGATTATATCGCGGCGCCAATCGACGATTTTAACGATCCTTATATCGTTAAACGCGATATTTTTCATAAAACCTACGAGCGGATATAGCGCCCTATTTTTTGCTGATAGCCGACACCTCTCCGGCAATTAGCGTTTCGCCGTAAAACTCGATAGCGGCGTATTCGCTTTCGTCGTTTCTGGACTTTTTATTCAGCATATACTCGTTTTCTTCAAAGGTGAGATCGTAGTTATAAAGGTGCAAAACTACGAAGCGCGAAACGGGAATAGTCGTTATATGAACGTTGTTGCTGATCGTTTTTAGCGACGTGGGACAAGTTACGATCGCTCTCCACACGAAGTATTCCGCTTGAGCGCGAATATATTCAAGCTCTCCGGAAATTACGCCGCTGATCGTCGCGTTGTTGATAACTACGTCGTGTTCTTTTAGAATCTTCGCCGCCTCGAAACGCGCCGCATAGGAGTTTTTGGCGCGTTCGATCGCTTTAGCGATCATATCTTTGTAGATCTGTTGAGTATCTTGATAGATCAGCGCGTCGATCGCTTTGCCGTCTATGTATATGGCAAACGCCTCTTCGCTCAGGCGAAACCGCGAAGCGTTTATGGCGCTTTCCGCGCGCGATTTCAGCTCTTGCAGAAACAGCTCTTCGATGTCGGACGTTTTTTTATCGGACATAGATACCCTTTAACGTTTATGTAGAAAAACTTTGCGATTATACGCTAAAAACTTGAAACCGCCGCTTTTACCGCGATTGGCGACGGACGGGTCGGGCTTAGGTTGCGGCGCTAAGCTCTCTTGCCGCCGATCGATTTGATTCTTAACGAGTTGCCCACGACTAACAGCGAACTAAAACTCATCGATAAAGCCGCGATCAGCGGAATAATGTAACCCATGCACGCAAGCGGGATAAGGCAGGCGTTGTAAATAACGCTTAGGGCGATATTCTGCTTGATAACGCGGTAGGTTTTTTTACTAAGTTTTACCGCGAACGCCAGATCGCTTAGACTATCTTTAAGCAACACGAGATCGCTCGCGCTTATCGATATATCCGCGCCGCCGTGCATGGCGACCGCGACGTTGGCTTTAGCCAGCGCGATCGCGTCGTTAATCCCGTCGCCCGCCATTATGACGACGCCCTTTTCGCGGTAGCGATCGACTAGCGCGGCTTTATCTTGCGGCAAAAGCGCCCAATGCAGATCGCCGATTCCAAGCGCTTCGGCGGTCGCTTCGGCGGCGTTTTTCGTATCGCCCGTTAAAATAGCCGCGCTTAAACCCGCCGCTTTAAGCTCTTCGATCGCTTCGAGCGCGTCCGTTTTAAGCGTGTCCGCAAGCAAAAACTCCGCCCGCAAAACGCCGTTTTCGGCGAAGTAAAAACGCGATCCATCGCCGGTTGTTTCGCCTACGCGCACGCCGTTTTCACGCATTAAGGCTTCGTTGCCGCCTAGCAGATTTTCAGCCGCCACGCCGCGACCGGCGATCGCTCTGACGTTCGCGATCGGCGAGGCGGCGGCGGGGCTTAGATACTCCGCCACGCCCTTTGAAACGGGGTGCGAGCTCGAACCGATTAACCCTAAGAGCTTAGCCGCGTCAAAGCCCTCGCGCAGATCGGCTTTGATTACGCGCGGTTTGCCGATCGTAAGCGTTCCGGTTTTATCCAGCAGCAAAAACTTAGCTTTCGCCAGCGTTTCTAGGACGTTCGCGCTTCTAAAAAGGATATTGCGCTTTGCGCCCTCCAGCGCGCCGACCACGCTCGCGATTGGCGTAGCCAGCGCCAGAGCGCACGGGCATGCGATTACGATAACGCTCACGGTAATCGTCAGGGCGCGATCAAAACTAGCCTCAAGCGCGAAAAACCACGCGCAAAAACAGAGCGCGGCGATCGTTAGGATCGTAGAAGAAAAGTAGCGCGAAAGGCGGTTTGCCAGATTCGCGATCATCGGGCGGTTTTCTAACGATCCCTCCAGCAAGGCGTAAACGGCGCGGAAGGTCGAATGTTCGTAATCCTTTTCGGCGCGAATCAGCAACACGCCGTCGGTATTGATAGAGCCGCCTATAACCTTGTCGCCAGCCCCTACGATCAGCGGCTCGCTTTCTCCCGTCAAACTCGCCGCGTCCAGCGCCGCCGTTCCGCTCAAAACCGCGCCGTCGAAGACGATCCGCTCGCCCGCCGTCGACTCGATAATATCGCCGATCGCGATCGTTTCGGGCGCTACGCGCTCTTTACGATCGCCGACGACGCGCGTTACCTCCTGCGGCGCGGAGGCGATAACGGAATCGAGCGCGTCAACCGCGCTTTTTTTCGCGCGCACCTCCAGAAACTTGCCGATCAACACAAAGGCGATAATCATCGTTACCGAATCAAAATACGGCTCCGCGCCGCCGATCAACGTAGCGTATATGGAGTAAAAATAGGTCAAACTAGCGCCCGTCGCCACAAGCAGATCCATCGTAACAAAGCCGTTTTTCAGCCCGTAGTAGCCGCCGCGAAAGAAAATCCAGCCGCTAAAAAAGAGCGTGGGCGTGGCAAGGCAGAACTCTACCGCGTAAATCACGCGCGCTAGCGCCTCGTCCATTCCGCTAAACAACCCTAGATAGCGCGCCACAGCCAGCCACATGACGTTCATAGCGGCGAAAACCGCCACGATCAGACGGGTGTAATACTCTTTGCGCTCCTTGTTCGCCCCCTCTTCGGCGAGCTTTGGATCGTAGGGCGCGGCGTCGTATCCGATCGATCGGATTGACTCGACAATCTTGCTTAATTTTATTTTCGCGGGATCAAATAGTATTTTGGCTTTATTGGTGGTGAAGTTAATATTCGCCTCGATCACGCCGTCTAAACGGTTGATTATCTTTTCGTTCAGCCAGACGCACGCGGCGCAATGTATGCCTTCGATCGCCAATCCGACCTCGAAAAGGTTGTTTTTGATCGAAATAAAACGCTTGACGAAACTATCCGAGTCAAAGCGCTCCAAATCCTTTCGGTTCTCTTTGGGGCGATCGAGGGTTTGAGCGCCTTTTAGATCGTAAAATCCGCCTAAATTGCAATCGCGCAAAAGATGAAAAACGCTCTGGCAGCCCTTGCAGCAAAAGTTGCGTTCGCCGTCGCAAATCGCCGCGCTAGGCGACGTTTCAAGCCCGCAGTGATCGCACTTCATATCGCCTCTTTGCCTTTGCTAAGGCGCTAAAACCTCCGCCTTCATATCGCCGCGCCGCGCGTAAAGCGAAAAGCCTCCCGCGTTTCACGCGAGCGCCTTCAAACTAGTTTGCTCGCCGATATAGGCGATATAGCCTTTCGCGTCGCGTCCGGTGGCGGTTTTGAGCGCGTCGAGATATTTTTTAACCTGTTTGTCGTGCGACAGGTTTGGTTTGCCGCTTTTGTAATCGATCACGATCCAGCCCTCCTTAGCGTCGATAAGCAGATCTAAACGCATCGCTTCGCCTTCTAGCGTCAGCGTCGCCTCTTTATAACGCCTGCCGCGTCTTATTATATCGCGAAAGTTCGAGTTAGCCAGTAGCGAATTAACGCGCGTTTTCACCTCGTCGATCGGCGCGTTCAAGCCGTAGCGGTTTCGCGCGCTTTCGATCGCGGCGTCTATATCGGGCGCGTCAAAATCGCCCATCGTTTCCAGCGCGTAGTGTAGCGCCAAGCCAAAATCGCGCGCTTTGCTATCGCCGTAAAACGTTTCTCGATTCTTAACGAAAGCGCTTTGCGCTCCTAGTTTTCGCGGGCGTATCTCGATGGCTTCCGGCGGCGTTTGCTTTTGCGCCGCCGCTTGCGGAAAATACGGCTCGCCCAAACTTTCCTCGCGCAAATCCAACGGATCAAAGATAGAGTTTTTGGGCTTTTTGACGATGAACAGCGAATCGCGCGCGCGCGTTAACGCCACGTATAATTCGTTTAGCCGATTGCGATTTTCCGCCTCTTTTTGCAGTTTTAGCGCTTCGGCGTAATCCTCGTCCGCGTATTCGCGCCGCCGTTGCCGCCAGCGAATCGGAGCGGATCGCGCGCTTTCGTTATCAAATATCAATCTATCTTTTCTCGGATTTGGAGCGCTAAGCCGATCCGATACGATCGTATGCGCGAACTCCAGCCCCTTCGCCTTATGCGTCGTCAGCGCGCGAAGCCCGCTTTGCGCGCTTGGAGCCGCGTTGATTTCAAGCGCCTCGAAACCGTAGATAACCTCCTCGACAAAGTTAAGTTTCGCCGTCCACTCCAAAAAATTAAGCGTATCGGGATCGGCAAAGCCAAAACGCCGCGCGATCGTAGCGCAAACGCCAAGCGGCGTATCGTCGAGATTGACGCCGTTTAGATCGAACTCGCGCGTTGCGAGCGCGTTCGCGTTTGCTAAATAGAGCGCGTTGCGATCGAAGTAGAGGTATTTTAGCGCCTCGTATATCGCCAAAACCTCGCGTCGGCGATTTAGCTTTTGCGTCGTTTCCGTGATCACGCTTAGATCGCAAAACCGCTCGCGCAGACTTTCGGCGATCGTCTCGCCGTCCTCGTTTTTCCAAACCAAGACCGCGATTGATTCCGGCGCGACCTTATTTTCCAGCAGCTCGCCCACGATTTGCAAAATCGCCTCTTTTGGATCTTCGGCGCATATCGTTCTGACTAGCCCGCGTTCGCTTCGGCGCGGTTTTTGCGGCGTGAAATCCGTAAATAGCGGCGCGAAAACGCGATTGGCGAACTCCACGACGACGCTAAGGCTTCTGTAGTTATTCTCCAGCGTTTGGCGCTCTATGTTCGCGTATCTGGACGCGACATAGTTAAACAGATAAGGAGCGCCGCCGCGAAAACGGTAGATCGACTGTTTTTGATCGCCGACGTAAAAGAACGATTTGATCCGCGCCGTTCCCGAACCGGCGGCAAACTCTTCGATAATCGGACGCAGAATTTCAAACTGTATCGGCGACGTGTCCTGAAACTCGTCGATCAGCAGATGCTCGATTCGCGCGTCTAGCCTGAAGTAGAAAAAATCCTTATTCAGCTCGCTAGTTAGCAGCGCGTGCGCGAAATGCGTTATATCCGCGAAATCCAACAGCCGCTTTCGTTTTTTCAGCGCCGATCTGCTCTGCGTAAAGCAGTCGTATAAAGCGGCGAGTCTTGAGAGCGCGTTTTGCTCTTTAAGATCGAAATAGCGCTTTAACGCCGCCTTGAAATCCGCAAACCTCTCGTCCATTTGCGGAGTGAAAACTTTTTTAAAATACATATAGTCGGCGAGGCTCGGTTTGGCGATCCAAACGTTGGCGCGCTCTAGCGCCTCCGAAAGATTGTTCGCCTCCAGCGCTTTTTTGCCGCTTTGGCTTATTTCGCCGCTTTCAAGCGCCGCCGCTTTTATTCGCGAAAACGCCGCAAAAGCCGCGTCTTTCGCCGCCTCGATCTTGCCGCGATCGATCGGATTTTGGCGTTCAAGCGTTTGCGCCCGCTCGTAGAGTTTGGCGAAGATCGCGAAGCCGTTTTGAACGTTTTGCTCCGTTTCTAGTAAAAATCGTAAAAAATCGCCGATCAACCCTTGTTTTTGCGCCTCGATTAAAAACGCGTCGATCGCCTCGTCCTCGTCTATTGCTCCTACGTCAAATAGCGGAGAGAGTCCGATATATAGCGAAAACCGCCGCAAAATACGGCTGAAAAACGCGTCTAGCGTCATAATGTTTGTGTCGGCGCGTAAAAACGCCCTATATACGTCGGCGACTCTTTTTTGCAGCTCGTTTGGAGCGCAGCCAAGCTGATCGGCTATTTCGGCTAACTCCGCCGTTTGCTCGCCGTTAGAGACGCCTTCTAGCAGCTTGGCGATCCTTTCAAGCATCTCGTTTGCCGCTTTGTTGGTAAAAGTCAGGCATAAAATCCTCTCCGGCGCGGCGCCCAACAAAAGCAGCGCGACATAACGAAGACTGAGCAGATAGGTTTTGCCGCTGCCGGCGCTCGCCTCGCACGCGAGATACGGACGAAATTTACTCACTGCCGCCTCCCGCAGAGCAAAGCGTATTCGCAATAGGAGCAGGGCTTGCGGCTTTGCGCTAGATCGAATGATTGACTAGGCGATTTGAACTCCTCGACGCGCGCCGCGAATTGTTCCTCGTATTTTTCAACGTCCATATAGCTTATCTCGCCGCTTTTAAGCGAGTAGTAGCCCGCGCTTATGTTTTTAGCTTCGTAGCCCAGCGCGATCGCGAGCTCGCGGTATATCATAAGCTGGAAGTCGATCTGATCTTCGGGATTCGCGGCGAAAACGGGTAACGCGCCGCTTTTGTAGTCGAGTATCTCGACCTTTTCGCCATTGCGATCGATCCGATCGATCCGCCCGTTAAGCGTTACGCCGCGAAAAAACGCGGTCGCCTGTTTCTCCGTTTCCACAGGTCGCCAGCCCTCTTTGAAGCGGCGTTTTTCGTTTTGGCAAAACTCGTCGATGGTTTCAATCCACATAAGCGCCTCGAAACCAAGCCGTCTATCGCCGTCGGTTCTCTTTCGCAGCTTCGCCGCGATCGCCTCGCGCAGATCGTCCATCGTCGTTTGCTCGCGAAAAACTTCCGCCAGCGCTTCGTGCAACGCCGCCCCCGCCTCTTTGGGATACGAGGTTTTCCTAAGCAAATCGTCCTCTTTCAGCTTTTGCTCGTATTTGTAATAAAAACTTCGTTTGCAGGTTAAATAACATTTAAGTTTAGCGGCGCTTAAGCTCTCCTGTTTGAAAGAGTCGCTTTCTATCGCGGGCGGCTGGTAGGCGCTCAAATGTGAAACGCCGCTTAGTTTGCGATCGAGCGGGTAGGTTTGCGGCGATAGTTTAACGCCAAGCTCTTTGATAAAGCGGCTCGGCTCGGACCTATCGTTTTGAACGCATAGGATCGTTTTGCGTCGCGCTCTAGCAAACAGGCGCCAATACAGCGATCGCTCGTTGTCCTCGCGATCGGCGTAAGTTGGCAGCCCCGCCCGCGCTCTTACGGCGGCGTTTAGAAAAAGGTCTTTTTGGCTTCGGCGAGGAACTATGTCGTCGTTAAAATCCGCGACTATAACCGCCTCAAAACTAACGGCGCGAGTTTCTAACGCGCCCAAAACGGTGATCTTACCGCCGCGGTTATCGTCGATTGATTTTGACTCCAACGCTTGAACGAATAGGCGCAGGCGCTCCTTTCGCGTTAAGCTAATCGCTTTGAATACCGGCGACAGCTCTCCTAACGCTTGCGAGGCTTTTTCTTGCTCGTCCTCGCTTTTAGCTAACGCCAAAAGCTCCTCCAACGCGCGGTAATTTACGTCAATCTTGGCGCGATCGATATAGGCTTTCGCGATTTTGCTATCGTCGTAATCCAACAAAGCGCGCAACGCGCGGTAAAAACCGCTTTCGCTAAAGGGCGTTCCCATAGCGAAGTTAAACAACTCGTAGTCGTCAAGACGGCGCAGAATTGGCGCGAAATCCTCGTCGGGCAGAATGACGGCTATCTTTTCGGGCGCCACGCCTCGATCTAGATAGTAAAAAACCTCGTTTATAATCGCGTAGGCTTGCTTAGCGCGTTCTTTGACGCTAAATAGGCGAAAATCGTCCGTCGGTTCCAGCCGATTTTCTTTGATCGCGGCTATCGCGGATAGAGGCGCGAGAACGGCTCTCATCGCTTGGTCAAAAGGCGAGGGAGTAATCGATACGCTTAGCGGCAAAACTCCCGCCGCCGCCGCGAATAACTTTACCTCAAACGGCGTAGGCGTTCCTTCGATCGTTACGTTAAGAGCGTCGAACTCTTTAAGCCAGCCCAGATTAAGCGCGTAACGCTCGGCGATAAAACCGCGATCGGCGTAAGCCAATCTGTCTAACTCGCCGCGATAGAGCGTTTTTAGCTCCTGCAATACGGCGATATGTTCGTCGTATTCGGCGTAAACGTCGCCTCCCGATAGATCGTTTGGCTCTACGCCGTATTGCGACAGCTCGTCGAAAAACTTCAAAAAAAAAGGCGCGTGATCCAAAAAAACCAAAAAATCGTCGGATATACCGAGTTTTTGAGCGTTTTTCAGCCGCGCGCTCGCCGCTTTCAACGCTAATTTGCGCGTTATATCGTCGATTACGACGCGGCGCGGAACATAAGCGATCCGCTCTTCAAGCTCCGCGATTGTCAAGATTTTGGGGGCGACTCCGGAAATCGCGGCAAAACGATCGCGACGCGCGCGATTCGTGGGAACCGCGAAAAGCTCAGCGGGCATACAACTCGCGGTGCAGATATGAGAACGCTTTTGGCGCGGCTACGCGCAAGGTTATGCGGTATCGCCCCTCTTTGGGTATGTCAAACTCTTCAAAATTGTAGGCGTTCGCCTCGAAACGCGATTCGATTCTTTGATCGAAAGAGCCGTCGATACCGCTAATTTGCGCGCTGATATTCGCCTCTTCAATTAACGCGCCGCTCTTATCGCGCAGGATAAGATCGAAGCTGTTTTTGCCAATTCGTAAAGCGTGCGGATAGTAATTTACTTCGCCGCGCGCGTTTGTCGCGCCGACTGGGCGATCGGAGTAACTCGCGAAGTTGACCTGAACGTCGTAAAGGCTCTCAAACAGCGCTTCGGCTTCTTTAAGCTGATTGAAGCGTCTATCCGCGTCTTGATAATCTTGCATATAGCGCCTGTCGGGCGCGGCGGGATTGAAGTTTTGCGAAACGACGACGATGGCGACTAAAGCCGCAAACATACAAAAAAGCGTTCCAACTATGACGAACGGCGCTAACGGGCGTTTGACGAGATTAAACTTTCTTACGACGATAATAAGGGCGCTTATTACTACAAACGCCGCTATGACTGATTTGGCGACAATATACGACGCGCTTACGAAATCCATAGCGTTATTTTCCTTCCGCTTTGCCGCGCCGCCACGCTATAAACATAGCCGCCAGCGTCAAGACAATCATAATTCTTACAATCCAAGTAAGCGACAAGCCGAAATTTCTGCTACCGCTGCCGACCGAGCTTTCGAGCGTAACTTCGCGCGCGTTAGCGATCGTATCGACGACATACGCCGCGCCGTTGAAAATACCCGCGCCGATCTGCTGTTGCAAGGTTATATCTCTGCGCCGCTCCGAAAGAATAGGGACAATCGGGCAACCGGGCATAACGCATACAATATCGTCTTTATCGATTACGGTTTGCAATTCGGGAGAGACTATCGCGTCGATCTGCCGATCGCTTTGGCTAATCGCAAGCAGAACAAAAGAGCCGTTAAGTTCGCTCGCGATCGTTTTGGCGTAAACGCCGATCGTCGTATTTGCCTCTAGTTTATCCACGACGCTTACGTAAACGCCCGCGCCGGTTTTAGCTTTTAGCTCGGCGCTCATCTCGTTAATTTTAGCGATATTTTTATCTATCAGTATATTATCGTTACGCAATACAAATTCTTCGGCAAAAACATTGGAAATCAAAAGCGCGATAAAGGGGAGAAAACGCGGCATACAAATCTTTCTAACTAGTAAAATAAGACAAACGCAAACCTTAGAGGGGGCTATAAACCCCCCTCTTAAGGACAAAAGGCGTTTAGCCGATAAACACGGCTCCGCCGATCGTAACCGACCAAACGGAAAGAACCGCGAGAACGATATGCAACAGTACTATCAACTTATCCATCCCATTCTCCTTATTTGGAATCGTTAAAGGCTTTAAAGTTGGTTTCGCCCGACGCGTCAAACATCTCAACCTCTTTAAGGTTGGCGAAAACATCCTCTTTCGTGGTAGGGTTTGGCTTGGAGGCGCCCGTAACTACGTAAGGCTTATTTGCGTGTGCCTGTTGCGTCAAAATCCCAAGCGTCGTTAGACTGGCGATAATGCTTAGCAACAAGACGACCGCAACCAACATTCCGCTAATTCCGTTTAACGCGAAATAGCCTCCTGATTTCTCTGAACTCATAACCTTACCCCCTCTATTTTCTGGCGGCTATATAAGCCGCGACAGCTTCTTGTTGCTTATCGTTAAGCAATCCGCTCGCGTTAAACGAAGGCATTACGCCAATGCCGTTGGCGCCCACAACGCCGCCCGTGCCAGCTTGAACAAAGCCGACTACAATGGCTTTAGAGGTTTCCTCGTCAAACTCGCTCGCGTATTTTCGCAAATCCGCCGCTCTGCCGCTGTTGCCGTCGGCGGTCAAACCGTGACATTGCGCGCATTGCGCCAAGAAAACGCTTTCGCCAATTTTAACCAGCTTCTCTGGACCGGCGTTTTGCCACGCAGCCTCGAACTTGTCGTTAAACGCCTTAGTCTCCGAGTTAAGCTCGCCGATTTGGCTATAAGCGTTAAGCGGATACCCGGCTACCCAATACCAGATCGCCCATATGAGCATCAGTATAAAGCTAACCGTCCAGCCGGCAGGAAGCGGATTGCTAAACTCCTTAATGCCGTCCCATTCGCCCGGTTCCGTTTGACCGCCGCCTTTATGCTCCTTAATTTGCTTAAAGTACAGGCCGATCACAAACAGGCTGATCAACACGCACGCGAAGAATCCCGCGGCGCCTAAATAGTTGATCGTATTGTTCGATCCTAAGAGCGATTCAATAAAACCCATTATTTATCCTTTGTTTGTTCTTCCGAGCTTATCGCTCGATCTTCTCGCGGCTCTAAAGGCTCGTCGTCCAAACCGTCGTTTAAGACAAGATTGGAATACTCCTCGTAACGATCCCTGCGCGCTTTGTTGATATATAGGTAGTATATATACCATACCAACAATATCGCCGAGATCGCTATCGCGAAGAAATACGTATAACCTTTAAAGAGCGTCCAGTTCAAATTTTGCCTTACTGTCTGCTGTTAAGATAAGCGATAAGCGCGACAATTTCCGAAACCTCGCCTCTCTCATACGCCGCTTTAACCGCAGGGTCTTTCATGTTATCCACAATCGCCCTAGCCTCCGTTAACGCGATTCGTTTAGCGCTCGCCAGATCGTTGTCGGGAAGCTGATCGGGGCTATACGGCGTGTTGAAAACAAGTTTAACCGTCAAAGCCTCCGCGTAAGCGGTGTCAATATCGGCTATCTTGTTAAACAACCACGGATACGGAGGCATAATCGAGCCGTTCACTACGCCTTGCGGATCTTTCATGTGTCCTTCGTGCCAGTCGGTCGTGCGGTAGTTGCCCACGCGCGCAAGATCGGGACCGGTGCGTTTAGAACCCCAAGTAAAGGGACGATCATACGCGAACTCGCCGCTAAGCGAGAAATGCCCGTATCGATCCGTTTCGCTTTTAAACGGACGAATAAGTTGCGAATGGCAGGCGTTGCAGTTTTCCTTGAGATAAACGTTCTTGCCCGCTAGTTGCAAAATGGTGTAGGGTTCTAGCCCTACGATAGGACGGGACGCTTGCGCGAAACCCGGAATGATCTCAACCAAACCCGCGAACGCGATCGTAAGAAATAGGAACACCGCGAAGAAAAACGGGTGCTTTTCTAACCAATGAAACATAACGCCTCCTCCTTAATTCGCCGAGATCGGGGTCGCCGCGACAGGTTCTTTTTCAACCTTATCGCCGCTCGTAATCGACTTGATCACGTTCCACACGAAGATCAAGAAGCCGACAAAATACAGAGCGCCGCCGACGCCGCGAATAATATAATACGGATGCAACGCTTCAACGGTGCTGATGAAGCTATACAACAAATTGCCGTAATCATCGACCGCGCGCCACATTAAGCCTTGCGTAATACCCGCAATCCACATACTGGTAAAGTAAAGCACGATACCGGTGGTTTGAATCCAGAACTGAATATCGATTAGTTTCGCGCTGTATAGCTTGCGCCCATACATACGAGGAACCATATGATAGGTCGCCGCCATCACGCTGAAACATACCCAGCCCAGAACGCCGTCGTGAACGTGTCCGACAATCCAATCTGTGAAGTGAGCCAAAGCGTTAACCGATTTAATAGATTGAATCGGTCCTTCAAGGGTGGAGAACATATAGAACACCGACGCGAGGATCAACATTTTGATAATCGGGTTAGTGGTAACCTGATGCCACTGTCCGCGAAGCGTAAGCAGGAAGTTGATAGCCGTCCCCCAAGAGGGAAGTATCAGCACTACGGAGAAAACCGATCCCATCGTCTGCATCCAGTCTGGAACAGTCGAATAGATCAGGTGGTGTCCGCCCGCCCAGAGATAAACGAACATCAAAGACCAGAACGAATACAGCGACAATTTGTAGCTATATACCGGCGCTCCGGCTTCTTTGGGCATAAAGTAATAGACCAGCGCAATCACCGCGGAAGTAAAGACGAACGCGACCGCGTTGTGTCCCCACCACCATTGGATCAGACCGTCGTTGGTGCCGCTATACATAGAAACCGAGTTAAATATCGAGCCGTAGCCGGAGACAATAGTCGGAATCTGAAGGTTGTTGGTGATGTATAGCATAGCGATCGCAAGAAACGTCGCGATGAAATACCAGAGCGAAATATAGAGGCTCTTTTCGCGTCGAACGCCGATCGCGCCCCACATATGCAGCCCCCAAACAACCCATAAAACGACGATAAGAAGGTCGATTGGCCAGATAAGCTCGATGTATTCCTTGTTCTGCGTTAGACCGGCAAACAGCGTTACCACCGCAAGCGCGAGAATAAGCACATAGAGCCAAAAGTGAATGTATCCGAGCGCTTTCAGGAAAGGATATTCGTTAAACGAAATCTTTAGAACGCGCTGCGAGATGTAATACCACGCCGCCCAAATACCGCTTAGCATAAATCCGTAGATAATGCCGTTAGTATGAAGCGGGCGAAGACGACCGAAAGCGACAAACTCGCCGTAATCGCCTAGAATGCCTGTCAGGTTGAACGCGGGCCACGCCATTTGAAACGCGAGCAAAACGCCGACTAGCATACCGATAATGCCAAAGATCACCATAGTGTAGGTGAACAGCTTGGCGACTGAGTAGTCGTAACTGAGCGATGCACTCGATGATTGCATGCTACCTCCTTAATGGAATAAACGCCAAATTGCAACGACATTCTATTCAAAATTTAATTAACTAACGCTTAGTGGCTTCACATTTTTTTCACAAATAAATAGGACAAAAATAGTGCGCTTAAGTTTATTAAAAGCGTTTGAGCTTGACGCGGGCGATCAAAATAACTACGGCAAGCCATATCGGAGGAACTATAAAGGCATAGACGCCAAGCCTATCGCCTATCGTCATAGCCGGCGCGTAAAACAACACGCTCAGCGCCAGCGCCTGCGCGCCGGAATGGTTTTTGGCAAAACGCGGCGAATACACGCCTATCGCCGCGGCGGGTAGGGAGACAATCGTAAAGACGACGGCTAAAACCGCCCAAACAAGCTCTCTAGCGGTGATTCGGCTTGTTTTGGCTTTAAGCCAATGATCGATTACGCCGCTGTATTCAAGCGATCTGATCCTGCCGCTTTCATTTACGACCATCGCTTTGTAATCTATCTGTCTAACTCCGTTTTCATCCGCTTCGTAACCGCGCCCGTCGCGCAAGGCGAGCCTCAAAAGCCCGCGATCGTTGATCATGTCCGCGCTTTTAGCCAGCACGAAAAACCTTCTGTTTTGATCGCCGGACGCGGAATACAGCGCTATATCGCGATAGTCTCTCTCGCCCTCCTTAGAACCGACGAATAGAAGCCAATCGCCAAACTTTTGACCAAACTCCCCAGAGCGAATATTGATCTGCGCGTCGTCTTGTTTGCTAAAGAGCAGCGCCTTTTGCAGGTATTGCGCCTTTGGCGCGACGACAAACCCCAAAATCGACAGCCCAAGCGCCAAAACGAGCGAAAGCGGGACAAACGGGCGCATAATCCGCCAAATATCGGCTTTGAGGCTAAAAAGCGCGATCATCTCAAGATCGCCGCTTAACCGCGACATTTCCGTGATAAGCCCCGCGAAAAAGGAGATCGGCAACACGTATAGCAGTAGTTGCGGCAGTTGCCCCAAGTAGAGCAAAAACATCTCGTAAAAGCTAATTTTAACCACCGCCGTCATAGCGGAGAGCTGCACAAACGAAACCATCGTGGCGATCAGAAACAGCGCGCCAAAAAGCGGAAAAAAGCCGACCCAGAATTGTGCGAGCAGATAGCGATCCAATACGCCGCGCAAACGTTGTGCCTTTTTGAGCGGCGCAAGACGAAACGATCGCCTTTAATCGCTCGTTTAATTTAAATAGCCGCAATTTTAGCAAAAGCGTCGTTTGGCATAATGACGGCGGCAAATCGATTATTTAAAGGTTCAGATAAGATGAATACGGCGGAATTTGAAAAAACGATCGAGGATTTTCAAAAAAGCGGCGACTATAAAGAGCCGATCGCGTTTGGAATCGCGCGCGTCGATCGCTCCAAAATCGCGAGCGATCGCGTTTTGCAGGCGACGTTCGCGCACGTCAATTACAGGGAAAACTACAAGAGCGGCGCGGTTTATCTAAACGCTCTTAAGCTAAGCGGCGAGCCTTGCGACGTTGGCGGCGCGGAGCTTATCGCGCCCGTTTCGGCGCGGTTTATCAACGAGGCGCTAAATCTGTTAGAGCCGTTTATCGACGAAGCGGCGGGCGAAAAGCACAAAAACGTTCAAGTTCTCCTAACCTTAGCCGAGATTGGCAAAGAGAGGGCGCTAAGCGATTACCGCGTCGTTTTCTTGTTCGCCGACGAGGCGCCAAAAACGCCGGAGGCGCTCTATCTAAAACTCTACGCGCTATCGACGGGTAAAGCGGCTTTGCGATCGCTAAACCTAGACGGCGCGTTTGGAATCTTGCCAAACGTAGCGTGGGTTGGCGGCGAGCCGATCGATTTGGAGTGGCTAAGAGAAAATGAGATCGAGCTTAAACTGCGCGGCGAGTTTCCCGCGATCGATTATGTCGATAAGTTTCCGCGCTATCTAAGGCATATTATCCCCGCCGACAACACGCGGATATTGGACGGCTCGAAGGTGCGCTTCGGCGCTCATCTTGGCGCCGGAACGACGATTATGCCGGGCGCGAGCTACGTTAATTTTAACGCCGGCACGACGGGAGCGGCGATGATCGAAGGGCGTATTAGCTCCAGCGCGATCGTCGGCGCGGGATCGGACGTGGGCGGCGGCGCGTCGATCTTGGGCGTGCTGAGCGGCACGAGCGGCAAACCCGTTACTATCGGTAAGAATACGTTGCTTGGCGCAAACTCCGTTACGGGGATCGCGCTTGGCGACGGGTGCATAGTGGATGCGGGAATAGCGGTTTTGGAGGGCGCCAAGATCGCCGTTAGCGACAAAGAGGCGATCGAGATCGCGAAGATCAACCCCTCTTTTCACGTAAGCGGCGAAAAGACGCAGATCGTCAAGGGCGCGGACCTTTCGGGTCTGCATGGAATTCACTACCGCGTCAACAGCCAAACGGGTCAAATGCAGGCGCTCAGAAGCAAGCGCGAGGTAAAACTAAACGCCGATCTGCACTAAACGCCGTTTTGGATCTCGGATAAAGATCAACCTCTTATTTTCACGATAGGCGGCGAAAATACGCGGATTGCCATAAATCGCCGCAAAAATCGTAAAAATGGCGCTAGCCGTTCAAGCGCTAAAGCGTTTATACGTTTTTAGCTAAACGCCTTTACGGATAAAATTGAAGACTTTCGCCGCTTTAAGAGCGATAAACGCTCGGCGCCGAAATCGGCGTTTCTAGGCTTATCAAACGGCGCGAACGCTACATTACGCCGTATTTCAATTCAAGTCCAGCTTTTACAATTTAGCTCTTAAGTCGCGTTTTATTGGGCAACGTTGCGTGTTGCTTTTGCTGTGCAAGAAAAACTAATTTAAGCGGAGACGATCTAACATTCGCTAATTTTGATTTTATCAAGAAAGGAGAGCGCTACAATGCAATTCGCTCGGTTTGGCTCGATCCTTAATCCGTTATCGAAGGTCAAAAAAAGATTCCTCTCTCTCTCTCTCTCTCTCT
>JAIRNH010000019.1 GCA_031258155.1 Helicobacteraceae bacterium
TCGTCAGGGGAACAACAGCCGCTAAAATCAGCTTGATCAGCGTAGTTAAAACTACCGCTAGCCAAAACGCTTGTTGATAACTATTTTTGCTTAATCGCTCAGAGAGAGAGAGAGAGAGAGAGAGAGAGAGAGAGAGAGGACTCTTTTTTTGACCTTCGATAACGGATTAAGGATCGAGCCAAACCGAGCGAATTGCATTGCAACAATCTCCTTTCTTGATAAAATCAAAATTAGCGAATGTTAGATCGTCTCCGCTTAAATTAGTTTTTCTTGCCCAGCAAAACGCAACGTTTGCGCCGCTTGGTAAGCCTAGAAACGCCGATTGCGGCGCCGCTTCAAAATAGGAGACGGGCGGGAGATCGCCGTTTGTTCTATTAGCGCGACTTGCGTCGGCGCCCATATCCCCTACTCTCTTAAAATAGAGGGGGCGTTGAAAAAAACAGATAAACGCCTTGGCGCGCTTGCGGCGTTCGCTTAAAATTAGGGGCATGACCGCTTCCAGAATTGCGCAGCCCCCCTTCAAGTTTGGAGATACGACCTAGCTTTTGCGCTTAGCGCGATCGCGGCGCGCCCTAATCGCTCCGACGATCTTTGTTAGAGATGTTGCGAAGGCACAAATACGCGCCGAGCCATAGCGCCAAAACCGCGATCGCGGTAACTACGTTAAGCCAAATCGGAACCGGTTGGCTAAACAACGCCGCTCTCCTTCGCCAAAGCCGCGCTTAGCGCCTCGTTGCACCGATCGCACGGCTCGTTCTCTTTAGCGGATACATATTTCCAACAGCGCGGGCATTTATGCAGATCGCTTTTAACCGCGATCGCTCCGTCGATCGAAACGATCGCCTCGCGATCTTGCGCGTCAGTTTTCGCCCACGAAATTGTCAGCCAATCGCACAGGTCCTCAAGCGGCAGATCGAGTTTCAGCGCGGGATCGATAATAACTCCAAGCTCCAGCGTGTTTTTGACTACGCCGCTCTTTTTTAGCGCGTCGATCTGCGTAAAAAACCGCTCCCGTAAAGCTAAAAGCGCCGTAAAATCAAACGTTTCCGCGCCGCATTCGATCGGCTTATGCGTAAAATCAAAGATCGTTTCGCCCTCGTTTTTAATGATCTTCGGCGCGAACTCGACGGCTTCGTCGGCGGTGTAGGTCAGCGCGGGCGCGATCAGCGTCAGCAGATTTCTAACGATATAGTAGATCGCGCTTTGCGCCGATCGGCGGCGCGGCGAATCGAGCGGATCGCAGTAGATTCTATCCTTGATCATATCCAAATAAACGCCGCTAAGCTCGACTACCACGAAGCTATGAATTAGATGCAACGCTTTGGAAAAATCATACTCCTTAAACGCGCTTAACGCCTCGTCGCTTACCTTTTTGGCTATGAAAAGTATCCAGCGATCGACTACGCCTAGCTTCTCGTAGGCGATCGGCGTTTGTAAATCCTCGATATTTGCCAGCATAAAACGCAACGTGTTGCGCAGTTTTTTATACTGATCGACGGCTTGGTTGAGGATATTTTGACTGATCTTGACCTCGGCGCGGTAGTCGCTCGTCGCCGCCCACAGCCGCAAAATCTCGCTCCCCATTTTGCCTACGACGTCGCTGGGATCAACGCCGTTGCCTTTGGATTTGCTCATCTTTTCGCCCTTTTCATCCACCGTAAAGCCGTGCGTCAAGATGGTTTTATACGGCGCCTCGCCGCGCGCGGCGCACGAGACCAATAGAGAGCTTTGAAACCAGCCGCGATGCTGATCGCTTCCCTCCAGATACATATCCGCGGGAGCCGCTCCGGCGTCGTAATCGCCGCTTCGCAAAACCGCCGATTGCGTCGAGCCGCTATCAAACCACACGTCGAGAATATCCGTTACTTTTTCGTATCGGGCGGGGTCGTAATCTTCGGTTAGGAAATCAGCGATCGGGCGCGTTACCCAGCTATCGCACCCCTCCTTTGCGAAAATCGCGGCGGTTTTGTCCAACACGCGATCGTCAAGTAGGATCGCGCCGCTTTTTGTATCGCGCAAAAAGGCGATCGGCACGCCCCAGTCGCGCTGGCGCGAGATACACCAATCGGGTCGCGTCGCTATCATCGATCGCAGGCGGTTGCGCCCGCTTTGGGGATAGAACTTCACGCCCTCGATCGCCGCGATCGCCGTTTCGCGCAGGGTTTTGCCGCCCAGATAAGGCTCGTCCATAGCAATAAACCACTGCTTGGTGGCGCGGTATATGACGGGCTTGCGCGTGCGCCAGCAGTGCGGATAGCTGTGCGTAATTTTCTCGCGCCTTAGCAGCGCCGCGTCCAGCTTTTCGACGATAATCTCGTTTGCTTTGAATACGTGCGTTCCGACAAAACTTTGCGGATCGGGCAGTAGCTTCTCCTCGACAACGCTCCGATCAAAACAGCCGCGCTCGTCAACGGGCATAACTACGGGCAGATTGTATTTTAGCCCGACGCGGTAGTCCTCCTCGCCGTGTCCGGGCGCGGTATGCACCAGCCCCGTTCCGTCCTCCATGCTAACGTGATCGCCCAAAATCAACAGGCTTGCGCGGTTATTTAGCGGATTTACCGCCTCCAGCCGCTCGAAGGTTTTGCCCTCGAACTCCCTAACGATCGCGCCTTTGATTACGTCTTGCGCGATCAGGGCGTCGTAGCGGTCCTTGGCGACGATAAACTCGTCGTCCGTAAGCGCGTATATCGCGTCGCTTTTTAGCGCGATCGCCACGTTGGCGGGCAAAGTCCAAGGGGTGGTCGTCCAGATAACCGCTTTGGCGCTCTTGATCCCAAGTTTGGCGAGGCTTGCCTTGGTTAGATCGAAACCAACAAAGATCGAATCGCTCTCCTTGTCCTGATACTCCACCTCCGCTTCGGCTAGCGCCGATTGCGCCGCCCACGACCAATAGACCGGTTTTTTGCGCTCGATCAGCAAGCCCGCCTTTGCGACGCGCGCAAGCTCTTTGTATATTTCCGATTCAAATCTGTAGTCCATCGTGATGTAGGGTTTGTCCCAATCGGCGATCGCGCCAAGCGATATAAAACTCTCTTTTTGTATTTGCGCGTATTTCGCGGCGTGTTCCCTGCAAAGGCGGCGGATCTCCGCTTTGCTCGTTTGCGCCTTGTCTTTGCCGAGCGCGGTCTCCACCTGCTGTTCGATCGGCAGTCCGTGGCAGTCCCAGCCGGGGGTGAAGCGCGTATCAAAACCCTGAAAGTAGTAAAACTTGACGGTAATATCCTTTAGGATTTTATTAAGCGCGTGTCCGATATGGATCGCGCCGTTGGCGTATGGCGGTCCGTCGTGAAAGGTCCATAGCGGCGCGCCTTTGCGGTTTGCCTTCATCTTTTCGTATATCTTGTTTTCAGACCATTTTTTATAGCGCTTAGGCTCGTTTTGCGTTAGATCCGCGCGCATAGGAAACCGCGTCTGCGGCAGAAACAGCGTGCTTTTGTAGTCCATGAATCGCTCGCCTTTAGGGTTTGTAAGGAAATTGCGGCGCCACCAGCGTGCGCGCGTAAACGTGGCTGTCGTCGGCGTTTACCCAATCGAGCAAATGACGCAGATAATTTGACGGAAAAGGCGTGTCTTTAAGGGCGGAACGCCTCGCGAAAGCCGAAGGCGCGCTTATAAGTTTCGGCTTTTTTATCGCCCTTCTGCGAAAGAGCATCTCTTCAAAGCTCATCGTTTCCGGTCCGCAAAGCGCGTAGGTTTCGTTCCAGCAGTCGTTATGTTCGATCGCGTAGCCGACGTTGGCTATCACGTCGAGAAGGTGAACGGGCGCGATGTGCGTATCCTCTTTCCAAAACTTCAGCAACACGGATCTGGAGAGCAAGGAATTGATCAAATACTCAAGCGGGCTATTTTCGCCGAAAATGACCGTCGGTTTAAAAACGATATAGCTGATCCCGCTGTTTTTTACCAGCCCTTCGGCGACAAACCTCGCCTGTTGATAGTCGTTCTCCACCGTGTTGATATGATTTACCGAAAAATGAATAAACTTGTTAATATCCCGATCCTGCGCGTATTCCAGCAGATGGCGCGTCGCGGACATGCAAGCTCGCTTATTTTTTCCGTTGTCAACGTTATCTTCGTCGCGGCACTCCACGCAATTGATAATCATATCGATCGGCTCGTCGAAATTCAAAAAATCAATCGATCGCGTTAGATCGACAAGCACGTTATTTACGGCTAACCCCGCTTGGCGAGTCAACGATATATTTATAAAATCGTGCGTCAAGCAGTAGCGCTCGATAATGCCTCTTCCGACATATCCGCTCCCGCCCGCAATTAAAATTCTCATCAGTATTTCACCTTAGGGGCGTAATTTCTCGCGACCCCGCTTTCAAGTTCGCCGATCGCTTTACGATCCTTGCCTTTATAGTCGATTTCGCCTAAAAGATGCGCTAACGCCCCCAATTCGGCTAAACGCTTATCGTCGCAATTAATCTCAAACCACGGCGCGTAAGGCGTATGCGTCCTTGATAGCGTTTCGGCTTCCGCCTTGGCGTATTCGTCGTAAAGTTTCGCCGATTTTAACTCTAGCTCGGTTAGCCTAAGCCTGCCTAACGGATCGTTTTTCTGTTTTTCTAGTCTAGCGCTCAACTCCTCCTTGCCAATTGTCAGCATATATTTATAAATTACAAAACCGTCTTCGTAGAGCGCCTGCTCGAAAAGAGGAATCTGGTGGATGTATCTTTCGTATTCGTCCGCGCTACAACGCCCGATCGCTCTTTCAAGCGTGGCTTTGCGATACCAGCCGCGATCAAACGCCGCTATTTCGCCGCTTCTTGGCAAACGCGAAACAAAATTCGCGAAATACCATTTTCCGTTTTGCGCGGTTTTTTGCCGCGCCACGCGGATTAAGCTCGCGTCTAATTTCTCGCTCAGCGCTCTGATCGCGCCGCCTTTGCCCGTTAGTTCGCCGCCTTCAAATAAAACGATCAGGCGGCTTTTGCTCTCGAATATCCATTTTTGCAACTTCAACAGCTCTATCTGCAACGTTCTTAGCCGCTCTTGGTAATAATCGGCTTTAAGTTTGCCCTTTTTGTTTAACCTTGCCGTATCTAATTCGGCTACGTTGACGGCGGTTTTATAGCTTTGGGGCATAGCTGACCTTGAAATCTCTTAGTAATGGTTTGTTTATGTTAGAGCAAAACCGCTTAGTTTGTGTGAATCTCTTGGGATTTGACCCCGCCGCCGCCGTAATTTTAACAAAATCTTGCGCCGATCGCTTCGGCGCGCGCGTAACGGCGCGGGAGCATATCGGCGGCTGGAGCGTCCTAGAGTGCGAGGCGAGCGCCGCGTCTTCGGCTTTCGCCGACGAAGTGTGCGCGCTATTTGCGCCAAAGGCGTTTATAGGCGATCCGTTCGCGCGCGCTATCGCTTTGCTCAAAAAACGCGGCGAAACAATCTCCTTCGCCGAAAGTTGCACCGGCGGACTGCTAGCGGCGCATTTCACCGCGATCGCGGGCGCTTCGGAGGTTTTTGACGGATCGTTCGTTACCTATTCCAATCGCTTAAAAACTAGCTGGCTGGGCGTTCAACAAGAGACGCTGTTAAGTTTCGGCGCGGTTAGCGCGGAGTGCGTCGAGCAGATGGCTTTAGGAGCGCTAAAGCGAAGCGGCGCTAATTACGCGCTTTCGATTAGCGGCGTGGCGGGACCCGGCGGCGGCGGCGAGAAAAAACCGGTCGGAACGGTATTTGTCGGATACGCTTGCGATCGCGACGAAACCTTCGCCGAAAAGCTATTTCTGAAAGGCTCTCGATCGCGGGTGCGAAAACAGGCGGTTTTTCACGCTTTGCGCCTGTTTCTTTCGCGATCCTGACGGCGGCGCGATACCATTGTTTCGCCCTCCCCTTATGAAGCGCCGCGAAACGCTATTGCGTCTCCTCTTTTTTTACCCAGCCGATCTTCTGATCGGGCAAAAGCACCTTAATATACTCTTTAGTCTCCTTAAGCGCCACGGCTCGCGTGGGGCGATCGGTGACATAAAAGAGCGTGCTTGCGGCGATCGGCAACAGCCTAATTTGCGCGCCGGTATTGATTGTTATCTCTTCGTCGCGCAACGCAAGCCAGAAAATTATCGCGACCGCGAGCGCGGCGGCGCCTAAAAAGGCTATTTTGCGCGTTTTGATCGAAACGCCGATAAACGCGACGCAAACAAGCGAAAGTAGCATAACGTTAAGCCACGGAAAAGAGCGTTTATTTGGGTTGATCTCCAGATTAGCGTCGGTTTTTCGTTCGATGGAGCTAAGGTCTAAAGCGAACTCGATTCGCTTAAAATCGCCGCTTGTCGGGTTAAAGTAGTTAAACGCTATCTCTTCTAACGTCGATGGAATAATCGCGTAATAGAACATCTTTGTTTCGGGCAACTTGTTGTCTATCGACTCTATGCCCTGTTCTTGAGCGATTGAGCCTAACGTAAATTTATCGAGATTGGACTTTTCGCCTTGTATCTCTATCGCCGCGATATTTTGCGTCTCGCTATAACGTTCTACTTTATAGGATACGACCCGCAAATCGTCGGCGATCACGCCGCAAAACTGCGGATTGGCGTTTAGCCTTGACGCGCCCGCTTTTATAGGCGGCGCGACCGCGACGTCTTTCTGTCCGTTAAGAAGGGTGATTTCGGTTTCAACCGGCGGAAAACTTACCCTAGGCGCGAGAATCTGATAATAGACGGTTAGACGGCGGCGATTTTCATCGACGCGCCGCCAGCTTGGATTGACGCTTATACGCTTGACTCCCGTGCCGTTGTCGTCGCCGCCTATGCGCGTTTCAATACGATCAAAGTTACGCTCGGTAATAACGGCGTTATATACGACGGGTATAACCTGTCCGACATAGAGCGAATCGGGCAAGGCTTCGGCGGAGACGTAAAGGATTTTCGGCGAAAAACTAGCTTCCGTCTCGGCAAATAGCGACGCGGCGATCGCGAGCGCGGCAAAAAACGCTCGCACGGCTAAAACTCCAGCGCGTTTTTAATCAACGCGAGTCCGTCGTTCCCCGCGCTAAACGCGCTTGCGGCGCGTTCGGGGTGCGGCATCAAAGCGAAAACGTTTTTTTCTTTGTTCAATACGCCCGCTATAGAGTCGATCGAGCCGTTTACGTTCGCTTTCGCGCCGTCGGCGTCGCAGTAGGTCAGCGCGACTTGATCGTTGTCGTAAAGCTCTTTTAACCCGTTGGAATCGATGTAATACGCGCCTTCGGCATGCGCTATCGGCATAGATAAAATTTGCGACTCTTTGAATTTGGATAAAAAAAGATTTTTCGCGCTCGCGACCTTTATATGAACGTCGCGGCTAATAAAGCGCTGATTTTCGTTTCTTAGCATCGCGCCCGGAAGCAGTCTCGCCTCAAGCAGTATCTGAAAGCCGTTGCATATTCCGAATACCTTGCCGCCGCTCTTAGCGAACGAGGCGACGGCGTTCATAATAGGCGCGAATTTAGCGATTGCGCCGCATCTTAGATAATCGCCGTAACTAAAACCGCCCGGAATAACGACGAGATCGGTTTTAGAAGGCAGATCGCGCTCGTCATGACGAACGATAACGCTTTTTGCGCCCGCCCGCTCAAACGCGCGCGCCGTGTCGCGTTCGCAGTTAGAGCCGGGGAAAAGCAGAATGGAAACGGTCATGGCTCTATATCGATCGAATAATCTTCGATCACCGCGTTGACAAGCGCCTCTTTAGCGATCTTATCAGCCTCCTCCTCCGCTTCGCCGATCGTTTCGGAAGACATTTGCAAAACAAACCGTTTGCCCGCTCTCGCGTCGCTCACGTTTGAAAACCCAAGCGCGGCGAGAGCGTGAAGCGTCGCTTTGCCTTGAGGGTCCAGAATGCCCTCTTTTAAAAATACGTTTACAATCGCTTTCATTTTAACGCCCCTTGAATACGTTTTAACACCTCTTCGTAAGCCAATTTCACGCCGCCCAAGTCTTGACGGAAACGATCCTTGTCGAGTTTTTCGCCGCTATTTACATCCCAGAAACGGCAGCTATCGGGGCTTATTTCGTCCGCGAGCAAAATGTTTCCCTCGCGATCGGCTCCGAATTCGGCTTTGAAATCCACCAGATTAAGATTTACCGATCGGAAAAACGGGCGTAGTATATCGTTGATTTTACGGACAAGCGTTTTTAGCGTTTTCAACTCGTTTTCGCTCGCCAATTTCATCAAAACGGCGTGTTCGTCGTTTAGGATCGGATCGCCTAGATCGTCGTTTTTGTAGTAAAACTCCACTAGCGTAAAGTCAAGCTCCGTCCCCTCTTTGATCCCAAGCCGTTTAGAAAGGCTTCCGGTAGCGATATTGCGCGCTACGACCTCTATGGGAATAATCCGCGTTTTTTTGATCAGATGGCGCGTATCGTCTAGTTGTTTGACTAGGTGGGTTGCAACGCCGTTTTTTTCGATCAGCCCGAAAAGTTTTGCGCTGATCGCGGCGTTCAACGCGCCTTTGCCTTTTTCTTGCGACTTTTTTTGCGCGTTAAACGCCGTGAGATCGTCTTTGAACTCCGCGATTAACAGCGCGTCGTCGTCCGTAGCGAACAGTTTTTTGCCTTTGCCTTCGTATATTTGCTCTCTCTTATTCATGCGCGTTCTCGATTTAGTTTTTAAGCACAATTAACCCGCGTAAAATATCAAGCGCCGTTTTTAGTTGATAATCGGAGCTTAACTGCGCTTTGGTAATTACGCCGGAATCCTCGTCGCGCTCGTTTGTTTTGCGCGCGTCGTTCGTAGCGCTAAGTTGCGCCTCGAGATGACCTTTTAACTGCGCCTCTTTAATCTCAAATTCGTTGTCTATCTCCTTGACGCTGACGCGCCTTACCTCCACGTCCGGAACGATGCCCGTAGCCTGAATGCTCCGTCCGCTTGGCAGATAGTATCTCGCAATCGTCAGGCGAATCGCGTCGCCCCCGTCTCCCTCGAGCGGCAAAACCACCTGCACGCTCCCCTTGCCAAAGGTTTTTTCTCCGACGATCACGGCGCGTTTGTGATCTTGCAGGCTACCGCTGACAATCTCGCTAGCGCTAGCGCTACCGCCGTTGACTAAAACCACTACGGGAATATCGGTAACGCTGCCCGTCTTGCTCGCGCGAAAAACCTGATTTTCGCTTTCAACGCGACCCTTTTGCGAAACGATAACGCCTTTATCGATAAAAATATTCGTCGTTTTAACCGCCTGATCCATTAAACCTCCAGCGTTATTGCGAAGATCCAAAATAATGCCTTTAGTCTTGTCCTTGCGAGCGTCAATCTCCTTTTTCAAAGACGCCGCCACGTTCTTGTCAAAGCTGACGACGCGAAGATATAACGTATCCTCGTTGTAGGTTTTAGCGTACACCGACTGCACTTTTATAATCGCGCGGACAATCGGTATCTCCAGCGGTCTCTCCGCGCTTTTGCGCACAATCGTAAGCCTAACGTTCGTGTTGGGTTCGCCGCGCATCAAACCAACCGCCTCGTCGATATTCATTCCGATCGTGGACCTATCGTCGATTTTGAGGATAATATCGCCGCTTTCAATGCCGGCTTTGTCCGCCGGAGTGCCGTCCATAGGAGCTTCGACCGTCAGCGCGCCGTCGCGCATACTAACCGTGATGCCGAGCCCGCCGAATTCGCCCTGCGTTTTGGCGTTCATGTCCCGATACTGCTTCGCCTCCAAATAGCCCGAATGCGCGTCAAGGTTCGAGAGCATTCCGTCCAGAGCCTTTTGGATTACCGTATCGATTTCCACTGGATCGACGTAGTATTTCTCCACCGTATTGACGACTTTTGTAAATTTCTCAAAAGCGTTAATCCGAGCCGTATCATAGTTCGCGCTTTTTGCTTCAAGCGTGTTATAAAGCCCGAGAGAGGCGCTCGCTACGACGACAAACGAGACAAACGCGATTATTCGCTGTTTCATAAAAACTCCGTTTTGGTAAAAGAAAGGCTGTATTGTAAGAAACCGCCTCTTAATATATAGCCCGATTGGTTTGTTCCCGCGTAATTTAAGCGATATAATTGGCGAAAAATTATTAGGAAGCGTTATGGCGATCAAACGGATAAGATATGATTTTTCGCTTTGGGGCGAGCAGGATTCATACTACTTCAAGAGCGGCTCGCACTATAGGCTTTTTGACAAGCTCGGCGCGCACATAACGACGATAGACGGCGAAAGCGGCGCTTATTTTGCCGTCTGGGCGCCAAACGCCAAATATGTAAGCGTAATCGGCGATTTCAACGGCTATACGATCGGCGCGCACCCGCTAAAACTACGCGGCGACGGCAGCGGCGTGTGGGAGGGCTTTATCGCGGGCGTTAAAGAGGGGGACGGCTATAAATACGACGTGGAGGCGCAAAGCGGCGCGCGAGAGCAGAAGTCCGATCCTTACGGCTTTTGGTGGGAGATACCGCCTTGTAGCGCGACAAGGGTTTATGAGTCAAAATATAAGTGGCGCGATCATAAATGGTTAAAGAATCGCGCCGCTAAAAACGCGCTTAACGCGCCTATGTGCGTTTACGAGGTTCATTTAGGCTCGTGGCGTTTTAACGCGGAGGAGAACCGCCCGCTGACCTACCGCGAATTAGCCGCTCTCCTGCCGAAATATCTAACCGATATGGGATATACGCACGTAGAGTTTTTGCCGCCCATGGAACACCCGTTCGACGGCAGTTGGGGCTACCAGTGCATAGGATACTTCGCGCCTACCTCGCGCTTTGGCTCGCCCGACGACTTCGCGTTTCTGATCGACGCGCTCCACCAAGCGGACGTCGGCGTTATCGTCGATTGGGCGCCGTCGCATTTCGCCGTGGATATGCACGGGCTTGCTAATTTCGACGGCACAAACCTTTACGAGCACAACGATCCGCGCCAAGGCTTTCACCCGCAGTGGGGCAGCGCGATCTTTAACTGCGGGCGCAACGAGGTTAAGGCGTTTTTAATCTCGTCCGCGCTCTTTTGGTTTGAAAAATACCATATCGACGGCATTCGCGTGGACGCCGTGGCAAGCATGCTCTATCTCGATTACGGCAGAAAAGAGAGCGAGTGGATTCCAAACGAATACGGCGGCAAAGAGAACATCGCCGCGGTGCGGTTCTTGCAGACGCTTAACGCGGTCGCGTATGAAAAATTTGGCGATTGCGTAATGATCGCCGAAGAAAGCACCGCGTGGTATGGCGTAACGAAACCGACCTATCTAGGCGGGCTTGGTTTCGGGCTTAAATGGAATATGGGCTGGATGCACGACACGCTGAAATATCTCTCCTACGATCCGATCTATCGCCGCTATTATCACGATCGGATTACCTTTAGCCTCTGGTATGCCTTCCACGAGAACTTTATGCTTTCGCTTAGCCACGACGAGGTGGTGCATATGAAGGGCAGCCTGATCGGCAAAATGCCGGGCGACGAATGGCAGCGTTTCGCCAACCTGCGTTTGCTGTTCGCCTATATGTTCGCGCACCCGGGCAAAAAGCTCATGTTTATGGGTATGGAGTTCGGGCAATACGCGGAGTGGAACTACAAGCTAAGCCTTGATTGGCATCTGTTGCAATACGACTATCACCGCAATCTGCAGACGTTTATCGCCGATCTCAACCGTTTCTACCGATCGCGCGACGCGCTCTACGAAGTTGATTTCGACCAAAGAGGCTTTGAGTGGATCGACGCGGGCGACTCGTCGCAAAGCGTTATTAGTTTTTTGCGCCGATCAAATTCTGGAGCGGTTTTGCTCGTCGTATGCAATTTTACGCCCGTATCGCGCTTCAACTACCGCATAGGCGTTCCGTTCGGCGGCGAGTGGCTGGAGGTTTTTAACTCCGACGCGGCGATCTACGGCGGGAGCAACGTCGGCAATTTGGGGCGCGTTTACGCGAGCGACGCGCCCGCGCACGGCAGATCGCATAGCGTGTCGATCGCGTTAGCGCCGCTCGCGGCGGCGATTTTCGAGCCAAACGGCTAGCCGCGCAGACATTTTTAGGCATAATGCCGAGCGTTTCGTAAATAATTATTAACATTCAAAAGGCTATCGTGAGGTCCGTAGTTCGTCACTCGTTGTTCGTCTTTCCGTTGATGGCTCTGCTTGGCATCGCGCTTGCGTTGATAACTATGCGTCTAGACGACAAAAATTTATCGCGCGAAAAGCTGTTAACAGCGCTTGATCGGCAAATTTCGCTGATTGGCGAAACGCCTAAAGAAGCGCTATTAAACGGCGCGTTGCTGGGGCTTGGAGACGGCGCGCTGGAGAGAGCGATTAACGCCGTAAACGACCATTACAAACGCGACCTCTCGCCTTTGGTTTCGCCGGGGGAGCTTTCCAGCGACGCGATCGACAAATTGAACGCGGCGGAAAAATTGTGGGAAGCTATGCAAATTAAGACGAGGCGAATTTCCGCCGCTAAAGCCGCGATCGCCAAAGAGAGCGAAACGTTTTTGCAACTTGCGCCAAAGCTAAGGCAATCCACTCAGGAGCTTGCGCAGATGATGGAAAATAGGCGCGTTTCGTTGCAGACTCTTCAGGACGCAAAAAAGCAGGTCGATCTTGCCGAAAGACTAAATTTTATCGCTTCCGTCTACTTAGCGGACGGCGGCAACGCGCGTTACGAGGAGCTTTTACGCGCGATCGATAACTATTCGCAAACGCTTTACGGTTTTTCAAACGCGGATAATATGCAGGCTTCCGTGCTGGCGCTCGTCGGCGACAATCAACTCTCTTGGAAAGATTATCAAGAGTCGCTGACCAAAGCGATCGGCAACAGAAAACAGATGATTGACGACATTGCGGAAATATATCGCGAAAGCGACGCGCTATACGCGGAGCTAAATTCGGTTAAAACCGAGATTATCGGCGCAAGCAAGTCGTTTATGCGCTCCGCGCAGATCGCGCTGACGTTGCTGATCGCCGCGGCGATCGGATATGCGGTTTGCCTGCTTATACCGTTTCGCAAGGAGCGTCAAAGCGCGCGCAAAAAAGAGTTCGTCGGCGAAGAAAGCCAAGAAACGATCGCTTAAAGCTAGATCTAATCAAGTTAATCATAATTGTAGTGGAGTATAATTAACGTTAAACGCAACTATAGGGTAACTAAATGATTTACTGCAAATACAGCGCGAGCGGCAACGATTTTATTATAACTACGGCGTTTAAGAGCGCAAATCGAAGCAAATTGGCAAAAAAATTATGCGATCGCCGACACGGAATAGGAGCCGACGGTATGATAGCGTTGTTGCCGCATAACGATTATGACTTTACATGGGAGTTTTATAACGCGGACGGCTCATGCGCCGCAATGTGCGGAAACGGAGCGCGAGCCGCCGCTTTATACGCGTATCATAACGCGCTGGCGGGGACAAAACAGCGGTTTCTAACCGGAGCGGGCGTGATTTCGGCGGAGATAAGCGCGAAGGGGATAGTTGAAGCGCAATTAACGGAGCATAAAGTTTTGCGCGAGGAGGTCAAAGAGTTCGGCGCGACTTGGCGGCTAATCGACGTCGGCGTGCCGCACTTGGTCACAAGCGGCAGATTATCCATTTTCGATCGCTTTCCTTTAAGCGAGCTTAGGCGTAAATACGACGCGAACATAAGCGTTTATTCGTTACGAAACCGCGCGCTTAGAGTTCGCACTTTCGAGCGCGGCGTGGAGAGCGAAACGCTGGCGTGCGGCACGGGTATGGCGGCGTGTTTTATCGCGGCGTTTGATACGAAGAAGATCGCCACGCCATATATCGCTTACCCAAAAAGCGGCGAAAAAGTAACGCTTTCTATTATCGATAACCGCGTTCGCTTAAAAGGCAAAGTCGTTAGATTATTTAACGCGATAGTCGGCGACGACCTATAATCCTCGCGCGATTTGCGAAAAGTTAGCGCTTAGGCGGGCGAAAACAGATAACTCGCGTAAAATCATAAATAGAACGCGACGCTAAAACCGCTTTATCGATCTTCGCGCGCTACGTTGTTTCCCGCCGATTACGTTTATCGTTTGGCAACCCTTCCCGCGTCATACCCGCGCGAGAACGACAATGCGCGCCATATCGCGTCCCCTCCGTCATACCCGCGCGGAGCAAGCGCGAGCGCTTCGTAATCGCGAAGGAAGGCTGGTATGCTCTCGTCATACCCGCGTGGGCAGGTATCCATCTTTTTGATGATCGTTGTTGTGGGTTCTCACATTTTGTTAAGTCTAATAGAAATAGATTCCCGCTTTCCTACGCGCCTCGCGCCCCTATCAAAGCGGGCGTTTCGCGGGAACGACAGGGGGGGGGGGCTGAAATATAAGCGGCGGTTGGCTTGCAGTTTGGCGGTTATGTCGCGTTACTTATTGGAGCGCGCATTGTCGTTCTCCGGACTTTGGCGCGCAACGCGAAAAACAGACGCTAGTCGCCCGATTGCCGTTATCCCAAGTTAACGAAGCGCTATATCGCCTTCTTTTGCCCTTTCCAATTTTCCCGCCCTCGTCTGTTTTCATTGTTTCGGCTACGCGAGCGCTAAGCGCCAAATTGGAACGAGACCATAGCCCCCGCCTTAGTCAAAGCGGGGTTAGCGCTAACGAAGGCTAGATCGCATAAAGCGGCTTACCATATTTTTGTAAAGTCCGTCGCTTTCGAAGCGTCCAAAATCCTGCCGTTCTCATTTACGCCAATAATCGGCGTTACGGTTATGTTGCCGTCCGTCTTAGTCGCGTATTGAAAAGCTTCCGCTCCGTATGGCGGCAGAAAGATAAAGAATACGTCGTTAATCGTCGAGTATTGGAACTGCATAGACATATACGGATCAACCGACAAGTACTGATAGTCGCCGTTTGGCAAGAAGACCTGAATCGTCTTAGAGTAACCGTCGTCTTCGGTTTCTGGCGGCAGTAGCGCTTGCCACGCTCCGGTTAGATTATTGTCCGCGTTGGACGGCTTCGAGAGATCCGCGGCAATGTCTTGCTTAATAATCTGCGAGCTAGCTTTGCGCTTAAACGACGTCGTATTTTCAGCCGTAAAGCCTCCAACACCGTCAAACTCGCCCTCGGTAACGCTGATGGTATTGTTGTCGATCACCGCGTAGGAATACGCGGCGATTCCCTCAAAGTCAAAGAAGGTTACTTGATAGCCGTCTTTAACGACATACGCGCCCGTAAAAACGCCCAAACCGGCGAAACTCACTTCGACGGTTCCGTTGGTTTCAAATTTGAAATCCGCCGTCGCGCTCATGCTGGGAATGTACGCGTTCCACTCGCCGAGAAACGGGTTTTCTAGCTCTGAAAGCCAGACCTCTTCGGTTTGGGAGTTACCCCCCCCCCCCCCCCCGTCAGATCGCAGCCTAACAGGGCGAAGCTCGCCGCAACTAAACCAAGCGCGGTAATCGTCGCGCCAATCGTTTTGAGGATAAAGACGCTTGCGAAAACGCTTTTCGCGCCAATCCTAAAAACGCGGCTACGCCAGATCAAGTAATGAATCGGCGCGAGCTACCGATCTCGCGCGGCGGGCGCGGCGTAAATTTAGCGGCGCGTTGGAGCGAATTGCGACCGAATAGATAGGACAAGCGGACTGCCGTTTGTCGGGGCGGCAAAGGGAAAATTGCGCGCTCGAATTCATAAGAGAAACGATTCGTAACTTAACGAGCGGGAGAAACAAACAATATTAGTTGTATAAAGGCTCGATTTAGGAATACTAGCGCGTTATTTATTCTTTCCGCGATATGGCGTTGCCTGTCGAAGCCGCATATAAAAAAGGCGGCTAAGCGACGGCTTAGAACAGCGCGCCAAAGCGTAAAAACGATAGCGCCGCGATCGCGGCGAAGGTAAGAGGTATAAGCGATAAACGCGGTTTATTTAGCGTTAATATCTCGCCGTTAAATCCGCGCAGGATCATTGTTTTTCTAAGCGCTTCGGCGCGATCGAAACATTTAATCGCTAATAGCCCGGTGAAAGAGGCGATCAGACGATAGCTTGTCATATTAGCCGTCAGTTTGTATCCGCGCAGATATAAAGCGCGTTTGAAGCGATCAAACTCCGTTTTTAATAATCGCGCGATCTTAGCTGAAAAAAACAGCGACGATACCAACTTTCTATGCGCGCGCAACCTAGAAAAACCAAGCGCCACGCTCGATTCGTCCGCGCGGGCGAACAAGATCAGCGAAACGAACAGAAGCAAGTTAGACCGCGCGAAAACCAGTAGCGCAAGATCGTTTTGCCCGCCTACTAACAGGCTCGCTACCAAAACGGCGATAAATAGATTTAACGCGATCAACCGCTTCAAGGTTATTAACAGATCGCGCCGCATAATAACGCAAAGCGCTATTGGCAACGCGATCATCGGAAGGTATATCTTGTCGCTAGGCGCGACGGCGAGCGAATAGACGATAAGAGTAATTATTCGCTCGGCGGAGGTCTCTTGCGTTTTACTAATCGTCGTCGTTTCTCTAAGCCTCTCGCGCTTGACTAGTCGCGCAAAACGCGATCGCGGCGCGCGTATCAAGCCGATCGCCCGCTTGCGGGCGCTTTTTCGCGTTTAATTAACCTTAGCGCCGCAAAAAACAGCGCGATCGCGCCAAGAGATAACGCGCCTTTAGCCAGCGAAATCCATAGCGGCGTTTCGGCTTCTTCGGCAAATTCGCCCGTAAGCTCATAATCAATCTGCGCTTGATGACCCATGCCGCCGTCAACGCGCACAATAATTTTGTTGGCGTTTATCGCGATCGCGGCTTTGCCGTTTTCGTCGGTTTTCGCGGTCGCGATCTCTTTTGCGTTTTGGTCAAAAATCCAGACGGCGCACTCTTTACACGGCGCGGATTTTGTGAAGTAACTTTGTATATAAATCGTGGCGTTTTCGTCGGTAACGAACAGATTTATCTTATGGGCAAATCCGCACGCGGCAAGCGCCAAAACGAGCAAAATCGCTCTCATTTCGCCCTTTTCGCCGTCAGTTCAGGTCTGACCCGCTCGATAAAATCCAGCGCCAATAGAGTTATGACCCCTTCGATCGCCGCTATAGGCAGATGGGCTAAAAACGCCAGTTTCGCCGCGTCGATAAAACCTTCGCCGTTGATCGCCAAAACAAACGCGAGTAAAATCGCTCCCGATAACACGGGCAGAAAGCCTATCAAAAACCAAATAATCCGCTTGCGCCAGAAGCAAGCGTCGCGTCTGCCGAGCGCGGCTTGCGGGATTAGCGAAAATAGCGCCCATCCAAGTAGCGACGGAAGCGTTAGCACGCACAGATTTACCCCATAAACGCTTACGCCGCCGTAGCCAAACAGCAGCGCCTGCATTATCAGCGCCGCGCCGATCGCCGCAAACGCTCTAAATCCGATTAACGCGCCGATAACGCCGTTAAGAATCAGATGAACGCTGGTAACGCCGATTGGTATATGGATAAACGACGCGACAAAAAAAAGCGCCGAACACGCCGCCGTTTTGGGAATCTCTTCGTTTTTTAAGGTCGCCAGCGAAGCGGCGAGCGCCGCCGCGCCCGCCGCCCAGCCGACGGCTAGTATTTCGGGGCGCAACGCGCCTTCGGCGATATGCACGAGCGCTTACGCTCTCGCGGCGTGTTTTGCCGCCGCGCCGAACAGGGGTTTAAGCCGCATTATTATTTGTAGCTCTCCGTTTTTAGCCACAAAACCGCGCCTAATTCGATCGGGTATTTTTTGCCCTCGCGGGTTATCGTCTCGTCGTCGTCGATCAGCGCGGCGAAGCCCCACCACCCCTCAAGCGGCAGAACGGCGCGGAAAACGCCGTTCGCGTCGGTTTTCGTAACTAGCGTTACAAACGAATCGTTTGGCGCCTTTAACTTCTTGCCGTCGTTATAAAACTCGATTTCAACCTCCGTATCTGGCGCGATCTTGCCTTTATACAGAACTTGCCCCTCGAATAAACCGCCCTTTAGTATGGAATACGGGCGGCTTAGCGGCACGATTTCGGCTTTCAAGCCTATGGGCGCGTCCCACTCCTCGTCCGCGCCGAAGGCATTTACAATAGTTTTCGTTTGATGGCGGATAAACTTCTCCTCCGCGGGCTCGAAATAGGGAACGGGATCGATATAGAACTGATACACGGCGGGGCTTTTAACGGCATACGACGCGCTCCACACGCTCTGCTTGTCCTTTTTCGCCTCTTTGAGCGAATTTAAGAACGAAGTTTTTTTGCCGTCCGCAAACACGCCCGCGTCTTGCGGCTTGACCAGATTCATAAGCTCCTGCTCGAACGGGTGCGTAAATTCGTAAGCGATCGTAATTTCGGCTTTGTCGCCCTGCTCGATCACGCTCTTGTTGGTTTTCACCACCTGAAAATGCGCCGACAGCGGCGCGGTCAAAACGGCGATCGTAGCGATCGCCTTTATCGGAAAATTCATCTTTGCTCCTTCACACCATTTGGTATTCCGTAATACTAAAGAAATAGAACTTAATAAAAAATTAAAACGGCTACCATTTTTCTCGATAAACCGCGCGCGCTTGAAAACTTGGCTTAAAAACCTTCGCGGTTCCGAATTGCGCAAGTCAAGGCTCGCGCCGCGCAACCCGCAAACGTTTCGGCGGCTTGCTAGACAAAGCGCGGGGGAAATCCCTGAAATTACGCGCTCGCAACGGAGCAAAGCGGCGCGGTTAATCGCGCAAGAGTTTATTTTCTCCCATATATTTCAACAAATCGCAAAAGCCGAGATCGCACGCGTTGCGAGCGTCTTTCGCGGCGTTTTTTAGATCGCCTAAATTATAGTAAGCGAGCCCGCGATTATTGTAAGCGTTCGCATAATCTGGATTGATCTTAATCGCTTGGTTGCAATCCGCGATCGCTTTGTTATGGTCGCCTAACCTATAGTAAGCGAGCCCGCGATTGTAGTAAGCGAACGCATAATCTGGATTGATCTTAATCGCTTGGGCGTAATCTACGATCGCTTTGTTGTAGTCGCCTAAATTATAGTAAGCGAGCCCGCGATTGTAGTAAGCGAGCGCATAATCTGGATTGATCTTAATCGCTTGATTGTGATCGGCGATCGCTCTGCTTATGTCGCCTAAATTAGCGTAAACGTTTCCGCGATTATTGTAAGCGTTAGCATAGTTTGGATCGATCTTGATTGCTTGCGCGTAATCGGCGATCGCTTTGCTTGTGTCGCCTAAATTTTTGTAAGCTTTTCCGCGACTGTTATAAACAATCGCATTGTTTGGATCGATCTTGATCGCTTGGGTGAAATGTCTGATCGCCCCTTGAAAATCGTCGCGAATATACGCGTTCAGACCCTGATTAAACGCCTTCTCCGCGGCGCTTGCTCCAAATAAAGGTATAGAGGCGCATAGGTAAAGCGCGATTAGCGCGGTCGGCGCTATTTTTGAAAGTTTATCTATAACGCGGGCTTTTATTTTTGGCTCCCCCGTTATAGGCGCAAAGAAACGCTTTATCCGATAACAAGCGCGAGCTAACAGGGAGATAGAACTTTTGGCTTCGCAAAGCCGTCGCCCAGCGATCATCGTTTGATCCCCTTTTGCGCGTGAAATTGACAAATTATAGACCATATCAACATAAAAATATCAAAAAAGCGGCGACGCCCGTCGATTTTCGTATCGCCGATCGCTCTCCGCGCCCCCCGCGCTCTTCGTCGCCTTTGTTGTTGTTTGCGCCCTCTTTTATAATACCCGCGCGGAGCGATATGGCGGTTTATCGCCCGTAATCGCGCAGGAAGGGGGTATCCATCTTTTTTATGATTGTTGGTATGGATTTCCGCTTGCGCGGGAATGACATTAAGTATATGGATTACCGTATTTTACCGAGACCTGCGGGAATGTGTTGCCGCCGTCCTTAGCGCTTAGATTTGTTGTCAACGGATACTAACTTTTGCGGCGCTAAAGGTTATCGCGCTCAATCGCGTATTCGCGCATTTTGCCGCATATATTTCAACAAATCGCAAAAGCCGAGATCACACGCCTCGCGAGCGTCTTTCGCGGCGTTTTTTAGATCGCTTCAATTACAGTAAGCAATCCCGCGATTGCGGTAAGCGTTCGTATAATTAGGACTTAGCTTGATAGCTTGGTTGTAATCGCCTAACGCGGCATAAACAACCCCGCGACTGTTATAAGCGTCCGTATTCATATAAAAGAGCCGACTTTGCCAATGCGAAAGCGCGGAAGTTAAGCGCCCAGCCGACCTTCGCCGACAAAAACGCGAAACAAAGCGCCCTCTTTGCTTCGCGACGGACGAAACGAGCGCGCCGCCAGATTTTGACGAGGACTCCTAAACTTCTTAGGCGAGCTATCGCGGTTTTGTTAGACGATTTCGCGCGTTATGTCGGGGTTTAATCTAACTAAGACCTCGTAGCTGATCGTCCCGCGAAGACGCGCTAGCTTTTCCGCGTCGTTTAAGACGCAAACGCGATCGCCGTCGCCCTCGATCGTCATACTGTCCATGCTGACGCGCCCTAAAACTCTTTTGCCTTCGGGCGTTTCGTAGCCCTCAAAACCGTCCAGCCGCAAAAAGCCGTCGCCGTAACCCACGTCGTAAACGCTCGCCGCGAAATCGTTTTTCGCCTCGAAAACTCCGCCGTAGCCGACGCGATCGCCCGATCGTAAATCGCGGCGCGAAATGCGATCTCCCCAAAGCGATAGCACAGGTTTCAAATCGGCGCGATCAAAAGGGCGGCTTAGATCGCAGTAGCCGTAAAGCGCTATGCCGACGCGGACGAGATCGTATGGATCGGCGTTTTTGTTACGCAGGAGCGCGGCGGAGTTATATAGATGAAACTTCGGCGGATCGATCCCGTTTTTCGCGCATATTTTTTCGACGATCGCGCGAATTTTGCCGAAGTTTTTTTCCTGCCAGAAAAGCTCGGTCGATAGCGCGTCGGCGGAGCGCAAATGCGAGAAAACGCCGCGCAAAATTAGCCCTCTACCGAGCGCCGTTTCGATTGTTCTTTCCGCCGCGTCGATAGCGACGCCGTTTCTGCGCATTCCGCAATCTATTTTAAGATGAACTCTCGTTTCGCTTGCCCATTTCAGGGCGTTTCGCTCGTCGTTTAGCGCGAAACTAGCGTTTCTCGGCGCGTCGCTCGTAGGTTCGTCCGCTAAAACTAAAATCTCGTCGAATAACGGCGCGATCGCCTTCGCCTCGTTTTGATTGCGGACTACGGCGTATTTGACGCCGTTTTCGGAGCATAACGCGGCGATCTCTTTTAGCCCGTGTCCATACGCGTTATCTTTTAACACGGCGGCGATCTCGGCTCCGCCGGCGCGGGCGCGTAGCAACGACAGGTTGCGAGTTAAAGCTGATCTAGATAGACGAATTAAAGACACTGCGCGGCTTTCAGTAATATCGGACGTTCTCTTGGACTCGACTTGCTATTGTGCTATTTTTGCTCTTAAACGCTCAAACTTTTTAGGTTTCGGTTCGCGAATATAAACGCGCCGAACTCAAATCCTAATCGCTATAATCCGCTTCAGTTTTTTCAAAGGCTTTTTATATGCGGCTATATCCTACGCGCGGCGGCGATCAGACGTTAAAGTTTAGCGAGGCGGTATTATCTCCGTCCGCGCCGTTTAGCGGGCTTTACGCGCCCGGAGAGATACCAAAGCTAGACGATTTCGAGGCTCTAAAAGCGCTAAGTTATATTGATCTAAGCAAAAGAGTTTTGAAACTTTTCGACGTCGATTTGGACGAAAAGACGATAGACGAGGCGCTTGCGACCTATAGGCGTTTCGACGATCCCGACGAACCCGCGCCGCTCGTTTGCGTCGCCGATCGGCTCTTTGTCTCGGAGTTGTGGCACGGTCCCACCAGAGCGTTTAAGGACATGGCGTTGCAGCCGTTTGGCGTAATTTTGGCAAATCTTGCGCTACGGCGAAACGAAAGATATTTGATTTTGTCCGCCACGAGCGGCGACACCGGTCCCGCGACGCTCGAAACCTTTGCTAACCGCCCCAATATCGAGGTCGTTTGCATTTTTCCCGAAGGCGGCACAAGTCAAACGCAGAAACTTCAGATGATTACGCAAACGGCGGACAATCTGAAGGTTATCGCGATCAAAGGCGACTTCGACGACGCGCAAACCGCGCTTAAAGGCTTGCTGGCGAATAAAAGTTTCAACGGCGCGATCGCGGCGAGCGGACGCAAAGTTAGCGCCGCGAATTCGGTTAATTTCGGACGGATTTTGTTTCAAATTATCTATCACGTTCGCGCCTATCTTGAGTTGTTAAAACGCGGCGCGGTTAAAGCGAACGAGCGGATCGATATTATCGTGCCTTCCGGCAATTTTGGCAACGCCTTAGGCGCCTATTACGCGCGGAAAGCGGGCTTGCCAATCGCGAAAATCGTTATAGCGAGCAACGACAACAACGTCTTAACCGACCTCGTCGCCGTCGGGAGTTACGATCTTGTCAAACGAAAGCTGATCGCCACTAGTTCCCCGGCGATGGATATATTGAAATCTTCCAACGTCGAACGGGTTTTATTCGATCTTTTCGGCGCCGAGAGGACGAGATCGCTTATGGAAGAGATTGATAAAAAAGGCGCGTTCAAACTGCTCCCTTCGGAGTTGGCGGAGTTGCAAACGATTTTTGAGGCGGCTTGGTCAAACGAACGCGAGGTTTTTAAGGCTATAAGTTCCGGCGCGAACGGCGGATATATTATCGATCCGCATACGGCTACTTGTTTTAAAGCCGCCAAATTGGGAGACTCTCGCGTAAAGGTCGTTTGCTCAAGCGCGGAGTGGACGAAATTCGCGTCGACGACGCTAAAGGCGATCGACGGCGTTTGCGCGGACGACGAGAAGGCGCTTAACATTATCTCCGAACGCTTTAATCTCGCGGTTAGCCCGTCGATCGCGAACCTGTTTGCGAAAAAATCGATCGCGCCCGAACCAATCGCGCCCAATATGATCGAAAGGGAGATCGGCGCGTGGCTTGCAAAACGGCGCTAAACGCCGCCATTGATCGCAAACAAACCCTTTTCGCGAACTTCGCGCGCGAAAAGACACTTTAAATCCGCGAGGCGCGCCGAATCAAGAATATATCGCGCTCGCTAATCGCTTAAACGGCAAAAAGCGCTAAGCCGGCGATGATTTTTAAAACCGCTTGAACGCGGCGCGGGGAGGTTCAAGGCGCCGCTTTTGGAATAAAAACTGCTTGATGGCTTGCAATACACGTCAAGGAGCCGAAGGCTATGGGCTTTCTAAAGATCAATACTAACGTCGCGGCGATGAACGCACAGGTCAATTCGACGGTTACTAGCCGCGAAATCGACAAGTCGGTTAGCAAGCTATCTTCGGGGCTACGCATCAACAAAGCGGCGGACGACAGCTCCGGCATGGCGATCGCCGATAGCTTGCGAAGCCAAGCTAACGCGTTAGGGCAGGCGATTCGCAACGCCAACGACGCGATCGGCATTATTCAGATCGCCGACAAAGCTATGGACGAGCAGATCAAGATATGCGACACTATCAAAACCAAAGCGATCCAAGCCGCGCAGGACGGGCAAAATCAAAAAAGCCGCACCGCGATACAGGGCGACATTAACCGCCTGATCGAACAGCTAAACAACATCGCCGTTCAAACGAGTTTCAACGGCATGAAGTTGCTCGCGGGCAGTTTTGTGAATAAAGAGTTCCAGATCGGCGCCTATTCCAACGAAACGGTCAAAGCCTCGATCGGTTGCACGATGGCGAGCAAAATAGGCGGCGTGCGGCTTGAGACGACGGCGACTATCACCGCGGCGAGCGAAACGGTTCTGACCTTTCAAAGTAGCACGGGCGCCGCGCCTATACGGCTTGAGAGCGTGAAAATTAGCTACGGCGCGGGAACGGGTTTGGGCGCGCTCGCCGAATCGATCAACAAATACAGCGACGCGATCGGCGCGAGGGCGACCTACAACGTGCAATCGACGGGCGCGAACGCGGTGCAAGAAGGAACGATCAGGGCGTTGGAGATCAACGGCGTGCTGATTGGCGACGTAGATAACGTGAGCGACAACGATCGCAACGGCAATCTGATCAACGCGATCAACTCTTTTACCATGCTAACGGGCGTGTATGCCAGCATAGACGAGGAGGGGCGTTTGAACCTCACCGCGCGCGACGGGCGCGGCATATACGTAACCACCAGCGCGGGAGGAACGCTAACGGGGCTTGGCGCCACGAGCGCCGCCGCGCACGAAAACTACGGGCGGCTGACGCTTGTGCATAGCAACGCGCGCGACATAAACTACGAGGCTACGGGATCGCTTGTCGGCAAGATCAATTCGGGCGGCTATCAAGCCTTTACCAATATGCAGGACGTGATCGGCAATTTCACCGCGCAACAGGGCGCGGCGGGCGGCGCTTACGCCAACGCCGTTCAATCGGCGGCGGCGGGCAAATACTTGGGCGTAGGCGTTACGACGCGGCAGGGCGCGATGATCACGATGGATATAGCCGACGCGGCGCTGGAGCTTCTCGATCAGATTCGCGCCGATCTAGGCGCCGTGCAAAATCAGATAACGGTTACGGTCGATAACGTTTCCAATACGCAGGTAAACGTCCAAAGTTCCGAATCGACGATCCGCGATCTAGATTTCGGCGCGGAAAGCGCAAACTTTAGCAAACAATCTATTTTAGCGCAATCGGGCAGTTTCGCGCTTAGTCAAGCCAATCAGATTCAACAGCACGTATTAAGACTGCTTCAATAGCTTGTTATGGTAAATAATTATCGCAAAAACCTAGCGGCGTTGCGCCAAGCGGATAGCGATTTATGGGACAAACTGCAAAAAATAGAGGGCAACGATCGGTTTGAGGTTTTTGCGGGAAGCGACCCCATAGATATTAACATTCTCGATCGCGACGCCAATATTCCGTTTTATGATTCGCCCGTCGGCGATACGGAGGAAAAATTGAAAGAGCTCGCGCCAAATATGGCGCGTCCGTTTTTGTGTTTTTTTGGGATCGGAAACGGGATACTGTTCAAAGCTCTACTAGGCAACCGCAGTTTTAATCATATCTTTGTTTTCGAGCCTGAAATCGAACTAATATATGTCGCGTTGCATATCAACGATTTTTCGCAAGATATAGGCGCGCAAAGGCTAATTATTGTCGATGCGAACAAGGTCGATTTTGTCAAGGCTATGCAACTGCTAAAACTTGACGATATGCTAGTGTATCTGAAACTTTACGATCTGATTATCACGCAACCTATATACGCCCGTTATCATTCGACGATAGAGAAAATCAATCAATTTATGATCGACGCGATCGTTCAGATCGTAAAGACGCACGGCAACGATCTAGAGGACGCGCTAATCGGCGTCGATCATTTCTTGCAAAACGCCGACGCTATGATAGAGAACGCGGCGTTTATCGATATGCGCGATCAAAAAAACTCCGATCTCGCCATAACCGTCGCCACCGGACCTTCGCTTACCAAACAACTTCCGCTTTTGAAGGAAATCCAAGATTACGCGACCATTATCTCGGTGGACGCCTCCTTGCCGATACTGGAAAAACACGGGATTATTCCCGATATTGTTACAAGTTTAGAGCGCGTTGAATTAACGGCAAAATTTTACGAAAACACAAGCGAAGAGTTTCAAAAACAGATCGGCTGTTTCGCTATTAGCGCGTTAGCGCATAAACGCTTAATAGAGTCGGTTAAAGGAACCAGATGTCTGATTATGCGCCCTTTTGGATATATGATGGTTTTCGGATTGAATCGGCACGGCTACGCGGGCATTGGTATGAGCGCGGCAAATCTAGCTTACGAGTTGGCGTTTTTGCTCGGTTATAAACAAACGGCGTTAATCGGACAAGATTTAGCCTATAGCATAGACGGCAAAACCACGCACGCGGGCGATCATATATTCGGCGATCGCGATCCGAGCGTAGTAAAACATATGGACTCCGAAGAAAAAATCTATTTCCCCGCTTGGGGCGCCAAAGGCAAAATACGATCAAACTCCACTTGGGCGTTGTTTAGAAATTTTTTCATTCAAAATATATCCGACGCTAAACATAGAATGGCTACCTACAACTGCACGGAGGGCGGCTGCCATATCGACGGCGCTATCGATCGCCCGTTCGCGGAGGTTGTAGCCGAATTTGTCGATCGAAGCAAAGTAAAAAAGAGAATTGTTTTGCCGCCGGCAGACGCCAAGACGGTAAAAAAAGAAAAGGCGCAAGTAAGAAGCGTGATCAAAACAATGATTAAAACCGGACGAAAAGCGCTCGATACAATTATTCCTTTGCAAAAAGCGACGGTTAAGCTGACGACAAAATTGGAGAAAAAAAGCAGAGACGATCAGATCAAAGAGGGCGATTTCGCCGCGATCGCGTCGATTAACGCGAGGATAGACAAAGCGAAAAAAATTTTGGAAGATTCGCTATTTATGAAATACTATTGGGACGCCCTGCGCTCTATGGTGGTAAATATGGAACTCAATATAGCCAAGATCACCACAAAAATACCGACCAACGAAACCGAACAAAAAGATAAGCATTTAGACTACCTTTTCGCTCATCGTTTTTGGCTTTTTAGCGTCAAAGGCGCGATCGAAACGCAATTAAAAATCCTTGCGAAATACGACGGTTCACAGCCTCGATCCGCTAAGCCGAAAGCGGCGTTAAAAGAGACTTCTTAAAGCCAAGCTATTTATCCGTCGCGCCTATTTGAATTAAATGAAGTTTCGTTTCGCCTAGACGGTTAGGCGCCTTTTTCGTCGCGTTCGCCCAACAATAAACGCTTGCGAGTTTGCGCAAAACTGTTTGCGGTTTTCTAAAATCGCGCCGCTTTTAATTTAGTCCAAAAGTTACTTTTTGCGCTCGCCTAATCGCGTTTTACTTTTGTCCGTTTGTCGCGCCGCGTTTTATACTCGCCTAGTCGCGTTTCGATTTTGCCGTAACTCTCGTTTTTACTCGCTTTGCCGCGTTTTGCTTTTCTCCGTTTATCGCCAGCGCTTTGATTTTGCCTGAAAGCGTTTTTGCGCTCTCGCCAAACGTCGCCTTGTTTTTGTCTCCTTACGCGCGGAGCAAAACGACGCGTAACTAGCGCAATTCGTTCTATCGCAAGTCGCGCCCTCCAACGATCGCGCTATTTATTATTTTGCGCCCCCTCTCGTCATACCCGCGAAAGCGGGAATCCACAGATTAGGCGTTGCGAAATATCGGGGCGGCGCGAAAAACTTGGCGTTTCTCGCAAGGCGTTAAAGCGATCGGGCGTTTCTCCCGCCGCGCCTTGCGTCGCCTTTTAGAACGCGGGTCGCGTTTATGCGAGCGAGCGATCGTCGCCGTCGAGATAAAGGCGGCAAAACATGAAACTACTTCTTAAAAAACCTTTTGTTTTCGGGGTTGTCTAAAAAACTTTGCATACTGCGATCCGCCGAAGCGTCGCCGCCCGTATTTGTCCGCGAAGGTTTGACTTTGCGATTTTGCGGCAACGCCGAAAGGTTAAGAAAAATCGCCGTATCCTCGACCAAAATCTGAATAATCGAGTCGATCGGAGCGCTGACGACCGAACCGAAATTCTGCTCGCCAAAGCCCGCCTCAAAACTTAACGTAAGCGTATCTTCGTCAATCTCGGCGCTTTCTAGCGTATAGTCGGACAGCACAAAAAGCGTTAGCGGCTTGAAAGATTGGTTTAGGCTTTCCGGAAGCGGCGGGTCAAAGACGATCTCGTTTAGATCGCATAATATTCCAAACGACGTTCCCGCGAGGATCAAATAGTCTAATATATCCGCGCAATGTTCTGCGATCATTTCGGCGAATTCGCCGTCTTTAATAATTTTGTTAATCATCTTAATACTCCAAAACAAATTTGCTTAATATAGCCATTCTTACCGCCACGCCGTTGTGCACCTGCCGCAAAACTAGCGATCTGGGATCGCTTAATACGCAGTCCTCCAGATCAACGTTGCGATGAACGGGTCCGGGATGCATAATAAAGATATTTCGATCGCCTAATAGCTCTTTTGTGATCTTGAAGTTTGCCGCGTAATCGCTAAGGCTGGCGTAGATCGGTCTTTCGTGTCGTTCGGTTTGGGTTCTTAACGACATAATAGCGCTCGCGCCGTCTAGCTCGTCGCGGATATTCCATGTCGTTTTTATATTGGAGCGCTTGGGCAAAAAATGGGGAGGCGCCGCCAAAACCACCCGCATTCCAAAGCGCGTTAGCAGCTTGATATTGCTGTTTGCCACGCGGGAGTTTCTAATATCGCCCGCGATCAGAATTTTTTTGCCGCGCACGTCGCCGATCGCCTGACGCAGGGTAAACAGGTCTAGCAGCGCTTGCGTGGGGTGCGCGTGCGCGCCGTCGCCCCCGTTTATAACGCTCGCTTTAACGAATTTGGAAAGAAGTTTGGGCGCGCCCGCGTTTTTATGCCTGACCACGATCGCGCTCGCGCCCATCGCGTCGAGATTGGCGGCGGTATCGTGTATCGTTTCGCCTTTGGATTCGCTGCTACTTGCCACGTCGAGGCTCACCACCTCCGCGCCAAGCCTTCTCGAGGCTACCTCGAAACTGCTACGGGTGCGCGTGGAATTTTCAAAAAAGATGTTTATTACCAGTTTGCCGCGCAACTTTTGGTTGGTTTCGCCGTTAAGATAGCCGCTGGCTTCGTCAAAAATCGCCTCTATCTCGTCGTCGGTTAAATCCGTCGTAGTTGTTAGGTGTCTTGCCATAGCGTTATTTTATCGTTAGTCGGTTATGACGAATCAGCAGGCGCGCGGTATCGGCGAAGATCGGCGCGGCGCTCTGGCTGGCGCTTTGTTTTTTCTTAGGGTCGATCACTAAAACGCCAATCGAATAGCGTCTTTCGCCGTCGTTGGCAAAGCCAAAGAAGCTGTTGTGGTAGTCGTCTTTGTAGCCGCCGCCGCTGGCTATGCGCGCCGTGCCGGTCTTGCCCGCAATAAAAACGCCGTCGATCGCGGCGGTTTTAGCCGAGCCTCTAAGAACGGTTTTGCGCAGTATCTGCAACATTTTCATAGCCGTCGCTTCGCTTACGACTCTCGCGCTTGGCTCGCTATCGAGCGGCGGCGCGCCGTCGCCAATTAGGCGATCGACAAGGCGCGGCGAAACCATCGCGCCGTTGTTGTTGAACACGTTGTAGGCTTTTAATAGCTGTATAAAAGTTACGCGCAGTCCGTAGCCGTAACCGGTAGTGGCGCGGTATATGTCGGCGCGGTAGCGGTGCAATCCCGCAAGCGAGCCTAACGATTCGTAAGGCAGATCGATTCCCGTCGGGCGCGAAAAGCCAAACGCGGTTAAGCCGTCGAATAGTTTATACTCGCTAAGACGCATAGCAAGCTGCGCGATTCCGATATTGCTGGAATAGACGATTACGTCCTCGACGCTGAACCACTCGCGCGGCGCGGTGTCCGTGATTACGTCTTTGCCAAGCGTCCATCTGCCGTTGTAACCGCGCACCAGATCGAACTGCCCCGCGATCCCCTCCTCGAATAGTAGCGCGACGATAAACGGTTTCATCACGCTTCCCGGCTCGAAAGGATATTGCACGGCGTTTATTCTCGCGTTCGGCAGAGTTTCGGGGGTGATGTTTTCCGCGTCGTAGCGGGCGCTGGTGGCAAGCGCGATAAGCCGTCCCGTGTCGCTTTCCATGACCGCGCATAAAATCTCCGTCGCGTCGTATTCCGCTTGCGCTTTGTCTAAAAGCCGCTCTAAATCGTATTGAAAAAACGCGTCGATCGTCAGTTGCAAGCCAAAACCGTTTTTTGAGGGCGTATATTGCAAATGGTTGTTATAGATCATATTGCCGCCCGCGTCGCGCGACGCGCGAAAAGCGCCCTCTCTTAAAGGTTTGAGTTTGGATTCGTAGAACCTCTCCAGCCCCATATCCCCTTCGCCGCTAGATTTTTTCACGTAGCCCACGATCGGTTGCGCCAAAGAGCCGTATTCGTAAAGACGCGCCTGCGACGGCTCCGCCGGAACGATCTCAAGTCCTCGTCTAACGGGGGTCGAATTGGGTATAACGGTTTTAAAAGCGCCTTTGCGATCTAGCTCGGCGGAGAGGCGTTGCATATTTTTCGCCTCCAGCGCGTTTAGCTCTTTGGCTAGATAGACGCGCGCGTCGCGATTAAGAAGTTCCATAATATCCGCTTCGCTCTTGCCTGTGAACAGCGCGACCATTTTGGCGATCAGCGGCTTGTTTTCCGCGTCGCGCCCGTCGAAAGCTACGTTGAAGCGCCGATCGCTCTGCGCTAAGGTGCGCCAGTCCGACGTTACGATCGCGCCGCGATAGGAAGGAATCGTTTCGGTTTTGAGGTAGTCGCGATCTAGGCTCTCTTGCTTTAGCGCGCGAACGACGCTCGCGAAAAAGACGATAAAAAAGAAGCAGATGAACAAAAAGATCGCGAGGATTTTGCCGGTTTTTTCCACGATTACATTTGCGTGCGGATAATCTCTCTATACGCGCTTATAGCTTTATTGCGGATTTCAAGCATTAGTTTCATGCCGCTTTCGGCTTTGCCTAGAGCGATTGCCGCTTGATGCAGGTCTTTGACGGTTCCGGTCGCTATGTCTGTAGCGGCTTTTTCGCCCTCTTCTTGCAATAGGTTAGTTTCCTCAAACGAGTTTTTAAGCAGATCGGCAAAACTCAGAGAGCCGCTCTCCCCGATTTTTGCGGGCGTTCTGCCTAGCTCTTTTGGGAGTATCTCGCCAATTTTATTAAGTAAATCCGCCATCGCCAAATCCTATTTTTTACGCTCTCATCATCTCAATCGCGCTATTAGCGAGCGTTTTAGCGCTTTGGAACGCCGCCGCGTTCGCTTGATACGCCCGACTCGCTTCAATCATATCGGCCATTTCCACCACCGGATTAACGTTGGGATAGGCAACGTAACCGTCTTTGTTCGCGTCCGGATGCGTAGGCTCGTAGCGCATTATCGGCGCTCTATCGTCGCGAACGACCTTATCCACAATTACGCTCATTATAGCGGGATTTAGTTTGCGCTCGTATCCTAGCTCCTCGTCGAGCGGGTCTTCGTAGCCTAGGGGACGAGTATTTTTTGCTAGTTGGGAGTTCAAGCGTTTATCAAAATCCGTCGCTTTAAAAACGACGGTTTGTCGGCGATACGGACCGCCTTCGTCGGTGCGAGTCGTATTGGCGTTGGCTATATTCGCGCTGATAAGATTTAGGCGAAATCGTTGCGCCGAAAGTCCGTAGCCGCTTATGTCAAACGAGTTTAGAAACGCCATATTTCGCCTCCCTTTGTTCGCTAATTAGCCGAACGTTAGCAATTTTCATTCCTTACGCGCCCATTTAAAAGGATAGGGCGCCGCTAAACGCGATAAACGAAAGCGGCGGCGTTACACGCCCTCAAAAACCAGCGTAGCCGCCCCGCCGCCGGCGTTTTTAGTTGAAAGTTCTAGCTTGCCCGCGTTTAGTCTCCATTGGGCGGCGTTTCGTAGTAGCGAAAAAAATTCGCGCTCTTTTAACGCCTTAGGCTCTTTAATTGGCGCCGCTCGCGTAGAGGCGACGGTCGAGATATTTATCGCGTCCGTCTCGATCGCGTACGAGGCGAAAAAACGGTTAGCCGTTCCCGCGCCGGCTAAGCGATCGTTTTCAAAAACGACGATAAACGCGTTTGCGAAACCTTCGTCGGCAAGTTTCGCGCGGTCGATTTTAACGCCGTTCTCTCCTTGTTTAATTTCGACAAGACGCCACTCTTTGCTCGCGATTTCCGCGCGGTAATCGACTTTCGGCGCGCAACCAAGCGTCGCGGCGGCTAATAAAACGATAAAAAAGTATTTCATAATTTCTCCTGTTTAATTAAACCTTAAATTATTTTCCTTCGGATCGCCGCGCGATCGAATTAACGACTATTATATGCGCTATGAGGCGCCTTTACGGCAACTAGGATCAAAAAGCGCGCAAGCCGCTCCGATATAAGCTATCAATCGAATTTGCCTACCGCGATCAAAAATTCGCGTTCGGCTTGTTAAGGAATCGGTATTCGTAAAACTTTAGATAACGCCGACGGCGGATCGTATCTTCGCCATTTTCGCTTTTGCGATCGCGCGGGCTTTACCCGCTCCGATCGCCAGCGCTTTATCCGCTTTGGAAGGCTCGCGTTTTAGCTCGTCGTATTTAGCGCGCGCGTCGGCGAAATAATCCCATATCAGATCGGTCAAATAGGCTTTGAAATGACCGTGTCCTTCGCCGCCTCTTTCATAGCGCGACCGCAACGCCGCTTTGCCTCTTTCGTCCAAAAAAAGCGCGCATAGTTGATAAACCGCGTCGCCCTCCCATTTTTTTGGCTCGTCGAGCGATACGGGAGCGGTTACGATCTGCTTGATTCGTCTCTCTAGCGTTTTGCGATCGGTAAAAATATCGATCGTGTTGCCGTAGCTCTTACTCATCTTAGCGCCGTCTATGCCCGGCACGAGGGCTACGCTCTCCTCCGCGCGAAAATCGGGCAGTCGCAACAGATCGCAACCGACCGCGTTGTTAAACTTGATCGCTATGTCGCGGGCGATCTCCACATGTTGAATCTGATCTTTGCCGACAGGCACGACGTCCGTATCGTATAGCAGAATATCCGCCGCCATCAAAACGGGATAGCTAAATAAGCCGTGCGAGGGCGAAAGACCTTTGGCGATCTTATCCTTGTAGCTGTGCGCGCGCTCCAAAAGACCGATCGGCGTATGTTGGCTTAGTATCCAATACAGCTCCAGCGTCTCCGCGACGGCGCTTTGAAGCCAAAAGGTCGATCGCGCGGGATCGATTCCAAGGCTCAAAAAAGCGATCGCCGCCTCGCGAGTTTGCTCCGCTAGACGAGCGCCATCAAAGACGCTCGTCATCGCGTGATAGTTGGCGATAAAGGCGAAAACGTCCTCGTTTTCCTGCGCCTTTACAAGCTGGGCGATCATTCCAAAATAGTTGCCTATATGAAACGCGCCCGAAGGCTGAATGCCTGAAAGAGTCCTGCCCAAAATAGTCTAATTCCGCGCTTTTATCTGTTTCTTCCCATAGCGGCGTTGGATATATCCCACATCGGTAGCATAATGCCTAGCGCGATAAACAATACAAGACCGCCGATAAATAGCAACAAGATCGGCTCTAGCAAAGCCGAGAAGTTGTCGATTAGGTGATTGAAGCGCATTCGATAGTATTCGCCGATACGTTCTAGCATCGTGTCTAGCTCGCCGCTCGATTCGCCCGATCTGACCATCTGCAACACCATCGGCTCAAACAGCGCGGTCTCCTCAAGCGCGGTGGATAGTTGTTTGCCCTGTCCGATACCTCTTCCCGCTTCGGCGAGTTTCAAACAAACGTAGCTGTTTTCAATCGTGCCGGCGGACGTAGCCATCGCCTCTGTCAACGGGATGCCCGATTTGATCAACTGACCGAAGATCATCATAAATCTGCTGTAAAAGCCAAGACTCATCATGCTACCGATCAGATATACCTTCATAATATATCGATCGAAGGTAAGCTGGTATTTGGGACGGTTTTTCATCGCCCAACCATGCGCGAAAACCAGCGCGGCAATAGCGACTATCATATGAATCCAGTATCCGGTTAGAAAACGTTCCGTCGCGATTAGAGCCAACGTAGGCATGGGCAAATCCGCGCCGAGTTTGTTGAATACGGATTGAAACTTAGGCACGACCACCATAATCAGCACCACGAAAGCCGCCGCCATCGCGATCAGCGTAATCGAAGGCATTCTGACCGCCTTTTTCACCTTCGAGCGGTTATCGCGAATCTCCTCGACCATGTCGGCGAGTTTCATTAGCGATTCGGCTAGCGTACCCGTTTTTTCGCCTAGCGTAACCAGCGCCATAGAGATCGAGCCTATTTGCGCTCTGCTTTTTTCCAGCGAAGCGGACAGGCTAAAACCCGCCTCCACGTCTTCAAGCGCCTGAAATAAGATTCGTTTAATTTTCTTATCCTGCGACGCGCTTGCCGCTTCGCCCAGCGCGTCGGAAAGCGAAATGCCGGCGTTTAGCATAACTCCCATCTGCCGTATCGACACAATCCATTCCTGCGCGTTGACCGGACCGGTAAATATCTTGCTTTCGATCTGATCCTTTAGCACCTGCAGACGAGTGACGAGCGGCATCGCCACCTCTTTAACCTGCACCACCATACCGCCGCTTTGGGCGATGCTCATCGCCTCTTTGCGATCTACCGCCAAAAAGTTATGCACCTCTTTTTTGCCCCGTGCAATAAGGGTAGCCTCAAAGTACTTCATAACTCGTAAGCATAGCGGACTTACAATTACAAACAAATTAGAAAACAAGCAAATGCGGGATTTTTTTAAACAACTATCGTTTATTTTTGGAAAAAGAAGAAAAATTTTCTCTATCTTGCTCGTTTTTCTCAGCACGGCGCTCGCGCTGGCGGAGACGATCGGGCTTGGGGCGATTATGCCGTTTGTAGCGGCGGCTACTAATCCGTCGATTGTCCAAGCCGACGCTCGCTACAAAGCGGTCGCGGACTTTTTCGGCTTTCAGAACGCGGCGGAGTTTGTTATCGCCTTTGGGTTGGCGTTGATCGCCTTCTATCTCTTTCGCGCCGCGCTTTTGTTTGTCCACGCCTACTTATCCGCCCGTTTTGCCGTCGGCGCGGGCGAAGATATCAAAAGACGGCTTTTCGTTAAAACGCTGGAGCTTAGTTACGCCGATTTCGCGCGGCAAAACGCGGGCAAACTCGTTAAAAGCGTTATGGTCAATTCTCAAGCGATCGCTAGTTTACTAAGGGCGCTTTTGGCTTTATTTGCCGAGCTATTTGTGTTTATCGCGCTTTACGCGACCGCATGGTTTGCGCATTGGAAAATTACGCTTGTTTTAAGCGCGATTTTGATCGTGAAAATCGCGATCGTGCTAAAGGCGATCTCTAGGCGCATTCATAAAATGGGCGTTAGGAGTTCCAATATAAATACCGTTATGCACGAGACGCTTCAATCGGCATTCGGCAATTTCAAATTTATCAAGATAACGGGGAACGCGCCAGAGATCGCGGACGGGTTTTCAAACCGCGGCGCGCAATTATGGAAAAATAGCGTCGCCGTTCAGACGCTAAGCGCTCTGCCGCGCATCTCGATCGAGACGCTAGGTTTTGTCGTCTTGTGTTCTTTGGTTATCTATGTGATCGCCAGATACCAAGACGCTTCGGCTATCGTGCCGATCGTTTCGATGTTCGCGCTGATTTTATACCGCCTGTTGCCCTCCGCGCAACGCATTACATCCGCTTTTAACGAGATTCAATCGTATCGGCACGCTTTGCTGCTCGTGTTTAGCGATCTGAGGGCGGACGCGCCAAAAGAGGGCGACGCGCCCGTATCTTTTGCGAAAGAGATAGCGTTGCAAGATATTGGCTTTCGTTTCGATCCGAAAAAACCGATTATAAATAAGCTGACGCTGACGATTCCAAAAGGGCGAAAAATAGGTTTTTGCGGCGCAAGCGGCGGCGGCAAAAGCACGCTTGTCGATCTAATTTGCGGCGTTTACGAGCCGCAAAGCGGCGCGATCTTAATCGACGGCGAGGCTTTAACGCGCGAAAATATCAAAAATTGGCGCAAAAAGATCGGATATATTCCGCAAGACGTTTATCTGTTTGACGGAAGCGTAGCCGAGAATGTAGCTTTTGGGAAGCCTTACGACGAGGAGGGAGTTACGCACGTTTTGCGCCAAGCCAACATCTACGATTTTCTGCTTCAACACGAGGGCGTTAAAACCCGCGTGGGCGACGGCGGCATTCTGCTTAGCGGCGGGCAAAAACAGAGAATCGCGATCGCCCGCGCGCTATACGGAAACCCCGACGTTTTAGTGTTGGACGAAGCGACAAGCGCGCTGGATAACGAAACCGAAGCGAAAATTATGGACGAGATCTACGACGCGGCGAAAAACAAAACGCTTCTTGTCGTCGCGCACCGCTTAAGCACGCTCTCTCGCTGCGACGAGGTATATACGGTCAAAAACGGCGCGCTTTACCCGCGAAATCTTATGGCGGACGAAACGGCAAAGCCGTAAACTCGCGGCGCGATTAAAATTAGTCTCGCCTACACAACCTTGCGATCGCGGTTAAATATACAAAAGCCGATAGACTTCGCTTGCAAGCCGTCGCCTTGGCGCGACGACGGTAAAAGATATTGGCGCGTTTAGCCCGATAAACGTTTTGCGCGCGCAACCTAGCCGCTAAACTTGGCTTGCAACGGGCGCGTCGTTTTTGCCAATTAATTCGCGTTTGTTCAAAACAAGCGCGCCCGCCTCTTAGACCACCTCGACATGCCACGGCTCAAAATATACGCCGTAAGGGTTTCCTCTGGGGTAGCGGATCGCTATATATCCAAGCTGCATAAGTTTTTCATACTCTTCGGTTTGCGCGAAATCCTGCGTAAAGTTCTTTTCGCCAAAACCTATTTTGCCCACGTCGAAATCGCCGATCCCATGATAGGAGTAACCCGCCGGCGCCAATGAGTGCGAGGCTTCGGAGTAGTCGCCTTTACACTGCAACGTTTTCGCTAAAAACAGGTAAAATTGTTTGGGAACGCCGCGCACGCCGCTGGTCATTATTATCGTGTCGCCAATATCCTTTTTGACGCTCTCATAAACCTTCGCCGCCTGCCCTTTATAAAGGAAGTGTCCCGTATGCGGCGCTTTGAAAATATCTTTTTGCGTGATAACGGAGGTTAAGCTGTCGGTTACTTTAGAGCCGAAAAAGCCGTATTCTTTCGCGTCGCGAAAAAAGAGCGCCTCAAGATAGTCCAGCTCTTTTTGCGTAAAAGCGCCGATCGCGTTAGAGGTTTTCGCCACGCTGATCATCGCGTCAAAACTGATAACGTTAAAATTGCCAAAACCGATATATTTCTGAACGCTACTTAAGCGCGCAAACGTCGCTTTAAGCGCCTCTAACTCTTCGCCTTCGGCTACGACGGGCTTTAGGTTTTGCGCCTCCTCGATAATCGCTAGATGATCTTTTGGCGTATCGGCGCCTATGCCGTCTTCTATAGTTTCGTCGGTCTCGTCCGAAACGAACTCTTCCTCGCTTGGCGTAACCGGCGAAAGCGCTTGAGCGATTTTGGCTCGCTCGATCAAAGCGGCGTTTCTGTTAGCCACGCAACCGATCGCCGCCGCCGCTCCAAGCGACAACGCCAAAAAATCCCTTCTACGCACAGGAGTGTCCCTTTTTGTCCGTATATATCGACGTAATTGTAGAACAGAAATATTTTATTTCACGCATTCTAGCAGCAAATTTACCCTAATTTTTGCTTCGTCTAGCCCCAAAATGTCTAATGTCGCGTCCAGACTAGCGCCTGTCGCCGACCCAAAAATCGCGATTCTAAGCGGCTTGGCGAGTTGCGGCATTTTAAGGTTTTCGATTTGCAAAAACTCCTCTATCGCCTTATGCGCGCTCTCCTTGCCCCGCGCGAAATCTAAAAACTTTAGCGCGATCGCGATCGACTCCGTCGTAACGATCGGCAAATCCTTTTCTTCGTAGCCGCTTGGGCGCGAAACGAACTTTCTTGCCTCTCGCGCTAGCGCCTCTAGCGTTTGCGCCTTTTCTTTGCAAAGTCGCAACAGCGCCGATCGGTTTTCAAAGCCGCTTAAATCCAGATCGAAATCCGCCTTTAGCGACTCGATTAACCGCTCGTCGCTTAGCGCCTTGATATGCTCGTGGTTAATCCACAATAGTTTGCTCGCGTTAAACGCCGAAGCGGACTTGTTGATCTGCGATGGATCGAAAAAGCGTAGCATCTCCTCGCGGCTAAATATCTCTTGATCGCCCCAGCTCCAGCCTAAGCGCACAAGGAAATTTAGCAACGCTTCGGGCAGATAGCCCGCCTTTTTATACTCCATAACGTCGGTCGCGCCGTCGCGTTTGCTGAGTTTTTTGCCTTCGGCGTTTAGGATCATCGGCACATGGTAAAACTTAGGCGTATCCCAACCGAAAGCGCGATAGACTACGATCTGTTTGGGCGCGTTGGAGAGGTGATCGTCGCCCCTTATCACGCAGGTTACGCCCGTTAGATAGTCGTCGATCGCCACAACAAAGTTATACGTGGGCGTTTGGTCTGATCGGGCGATGATAAAATCGTCTAGCTGGCTGGCGTCAAACTCCACCGCTCCTTTGATCCCGTCCTCAAAGGCGATCGAGCCGCTTAGCGGCGCTTTGATCCGAACAACGGGAGCGATGCCTTCGCGCGGCGGCAGATCGCCGTTTCTGTAACGACCGTCGTAACGCGGTCTTTCGCCGCGTTTTTGCTGATCTTCGCGCAGAGCGTCTAACTCCTCCTTGGTCATATAGCAGTAATACGCCTCGCCGCGATCGAGCAGTTTTTGTATATATTCGGCGTAAATGTTAAATCGCTTGGATTGATACTCGATCGCGCCGTCATACTCCATACCCGCCCACTCGAAAGCCTCTAAGATCGCCTTCGTAGCCGCCTCGCTATTGCGCGCTAGATCGGTATCCTCGATCCTAAGCAGAAACTTGCCGCCGTTTTTACGCGCCCAAAGGTAGGAAAACAGCGCCGTTCTTAAACCGCCGATATGCAAAAACCCCGTGGGCGACGGGGCGAAACGAGTTACAATCATCGGGCTAAAACTCCAAAACGGATAAACTTTTGCGCGCGATTATAGGCAAACAAGCCTCAAAACGACGCGAGACTTTAACGCCGACGATGAAAATGAGCGAAAACCGAACGATTACCAGAGCCTCTATAGACGATTTATCCTCCCTTGCGGCGCTTGAAAACCGCTGTTTTACGCTTGACGACTGGCGCTTAAACAGACGCGCTTTTCGCTATCACCTAACGCGCGAAAACTATCTAATCAAAGCGGTTATCGACGGCGCGATCGCGGGCTACGCGCTGGTTTTCACGGCAAAAACCAGAGATTGGGCTAGGCTTTACGCGCTTGGAGTCGATCCCGTTTATCATAGGCTTGGCATAGGGCGCGCGTTGCTTGAAAACGCGATCGCGCACGCAAAGTCGCTTGATAAAAAACGGCTGTTTTTGGAGGTTAGGATCGACAATAGCGCCGCGATCGCGCTCTATGAAAAGTTTGGGTTTCGTAAAATCGCGCTTATAAAAGCCTACTATCCGCGCGGCGCGGACGGCTTAAAAATGAATCTGAGGCTGAGCGATGGGCGAATGGATTGATAAGATTTGGGAGTATCTTAACTATGTTTTTTTGGATATAGGCGACGCGCATATATCCGCGCTGGGCATATTTAAGTTCGTTTTTGTTTTCTGGTTCGGCTTTTTCCTAGGGCGGCTGTTTCGGCGGCGGATCGCGTCGTTATCGCAACTAACCCGCGAAAACAGACAACTGATCTCCAGTATCGGCTACTACGCGATCGTAATCGGCGCTATCTTTATCGGTTTGTCCGCGCTTGGCGTAAATCTTTCGGCGCTCGCCGTGATCGCGGGCGCGATCTCGGTAGGCGTGGGCTTTGGTCTGCAAAATATCGTCTCTAATTTCGTCAGCGGAATAATTCTGCTCTTTGAAAAGACGATACGAGTGGGCGATCTGATAGAGCTTCCGACCAAAGAACGCGGCTGGGTCAGGCAGATCAATATGCGATCGACCGCCATTATTACGAGCGATAATATCGAGATTATCGTCCCGAATCAGACTTTTATCACGCAAAATATCGTCAATCTATCGTTTAGCGACGGCGTTCGGCGGATCATAATCCCCTTTAGCGTCGCTTACGGAAGCATTATAGACGAGGTAAAGCGCGTCGTGATCGCAAAAGTTGAATCGAGCGATCTTAAATACGAGCGATCAAAACCGCTCTCCGCGCGGCTTGTCTCGTTAGGCGATAGCGCGTTGAACTTCGTTCTGGTCGTCTATATCGGCACGGGGATTAACGATCCCGTTCCGTATGACTATGATTTTCTACCGCTGATCTACGACGCGCTAAACGAGGCGAATATCGCTATCCCATTCCCGCAACTCGATCTGCGCGTGAAAACGGAAACTTCGTAAAACGCGCCCGTTTTCTAATCGGCGATCGCTTTATTTATAATCGCCTCGTAATAGTAAAACGCAAAAGCCGCCGCTATGCATAAAGCGAATCCAAACGCGACATAATATTCGCGGCGAGTTTGGCGGAGGCGGCGACCCATATTTATTTTCGCCTTTCGCATCGGGCTTAAAACACAGATACGGTTCGCTTAGAGGCGCAACCAGCAACGCCGACGACGGAATACCTGTTGAAGGCAATGTCGCGCGGTTTGGTCAAACCAGCCTGCTATATACGCCAAATATAACGCAACGATTAACGCTCCCTCAAAATCATATTAACGTATAGACCGAAACGATACGCAAAACGGCAATTTAACCGCCCGCGTTCGCGCGTCCAAGCTGGGCGCGTAAGTTGCCGTTTGCTTTTATAATGTTCTTTAAGCCCGCGCGCTTGCAAGGAGCGCGACTCTGACTTAAGCGCCTGCGCGTATTCAATCGCCGCGTTTCAATGAGCGCGATCGCTAAGGAACGCGACAAAGTTACCAAACGGCAAGACAACGCCGCCGATGTTTCAACCCGCGTTTATACCGCGCCCTTTTGTCGGATTCGCGATAGAAACGCTCGCGCTTCGTAATCGAAGGCGGGTTTCCGTCTTCAACCCCTTCGGCGCGTCTGCATAAACCAGCCTCTGTGCGAGAACAACAGCCCGCGCGGCGGGTTAATCGCTTAAAGCGCTAACTTCGGTAAAAGTATTGCTATCGGTAGCATCGCCTAAGCCAAGCTGACCATTTTTGTTGCGTCCCGTAGCATAAACTTTGCCGTCTTTTGATAGCGCTAAAGAGTGATTGCCGCCGGCGGATATGGCGATAATGTTGGATTTAATTTCGCCTTCGCCCCCTTCGTTTTCCGAGTTTTTCTTGCCGCAACCAACCAAAGCGAATGAACTAAGCGCAATTGTTAATAGTTTAGCAAAGATAGAAGCGGTTTTTTAGGCGGCGCTAAAACCGCTAGTTTAGTTAAAAGCGATCGCTCGTTATCCATAGGCGACGGGTTTAACAATCCGCGATCGCCAATTGATTTAGATTACGTTAAACCGATTCTTTCGCAAAAAAAGACGATAACATAGCAAATTCCTTTATGGCTTCAAATAAAGCTTTTGGATAATAGCCGCCCATAACCTAAAACGCTTAACAAATCAAAATAACAATTCGCGCGATCAAACGGCGAACCAACCGCCGCCGTTTCAATGCGCGTTATACCGCGTATTTCTCGTCATACTCGCGCGAAGCAAGCGCGAGCGCTTCGCGGAAATGACGGGGGACGCTGGTTTTGGCAAAGCGTGATAAGGCGAGCGCGAGATGCGAGCGCAAAAGGCTAAAAGTAGCGTCGTTTTTGGTTTTATCGGCGTTTTAAGATTTTTGAAGCGTTTAGCGTTTGCAAAAATCACATTTTTTGGCGGCTGACGCGCCGTCTAACGGTTTTTTAGATTTATGGCTGTTTTATCGATTTTTTGGCGCGTTAAAGCTACTTTTCGCGCATTTTTATTAGTATTTTCGAAGCGGCGCATTGTTTTTAGTTTTTGAGGTCGAATGTCCTAATTCTAGCTTAATTTACAAAGAGCGCGGTAAACGGGACTTAAAAAGCCGATAAAACCATATCGCAAATAGTTGCGTATCGTTTTATTAAGTTTTATTCGCCCTTTTACATTGTATGCTTAAACGATCTACCGCGCGTTAATCTCGCCGCGATTAGCGCGCGATGTTTAGGGCGAAAACGTTTGCGCGCGGTATTTATTAACGACGACGATTTGGATTTTGCTTGGCGCGACGCCTTTGCGCGAATCTAGCGTTAAATTCGCGCTCGACGCGCTAACGACAAAAACTGGCGGCGCGGCGTTTTAATACTGTTCGCTTTGAATGCACATCGCGCGATATTTGTTTGCCTTGTGATCGACTAAATGCAAGCCCGAAGAGAAATCGTAGGCGTAGGCGCCTTCGATATCGGCTTGATCGCTCGTCCAGTAGATCTCTCTTTGGTAAGGGCTTTGACCTCTAGCCGAAAGATACGAATCCCTAAACGCCGCGTCCATCGCGTTTAGCGGCGGCACATACGCGTCAAGCGATCTGCAATACTCTACAGCGCTATCCCAATCCATTTTAACGCCCGAATCGTGCAAGCGCATACTCGCGCTAAGCAACGCGCAGGCGGACAAAGCGGCTAACAATACGAATCTGCTCATTTTTGACCCTTAAACCGACGTTCGATCGACCTTTCTCAAAGCGTCTTTCATCGCCAGATAGCTGTTAAGCGATCCGACATAGGCTTCCGCCGACGCTTTCATGGTATCCACGTCTAGCCCGTGTCCCATTACGGCGGGCTTATTATCGTCGAACACCACCTTAACCAGCACTCTCGCCAGCGCGTCCTTGCCCTCGCTCACCGCGTCAACCTTGTAATCGAGCAACTCTCCCGAAAAGCCGCATACGCGATCGATCGCTTTAAACACAGCATCGATCGTTCCGCCTCCGATCGCCGCGTCCGTAACCTCCTCGCCGTTCGCTTTCCTGATCGTAACCGTGCTAAACGGCACGCCCCCGCTACAATCGGTAAGCTGCATATTTACCAGCGTAAATTCGGCTGGGACGTTGGCGCTTTCGCTAGTAAGCAGGGAGCGAATATCCTCGTCATAGACGATCTTTTTGCGATCGGCAAGCTCCTTGAAACGATCGAAGGCGCGTTTAAACTCCTCTTCGCTCGGCTCGAAGCCAAGCTCTTTTAATTTCTGTTTGAAGGCGTGCGATCCGCTTAGTTTCCCCAAAGTCAGGCGGTTGCGATCTAGTCCTATATCCTCCGCGCTCATAATCTCGTAAGTTTCGCGGCGCTTCAACACGCCGTCTTGATGTATGCCGCTTTCGTGCGCGAAGGCGTTTTTGCCGACGATCGCTTTGTTGGGTTGCGGTTCGATCCCGCAGGTTTCAGCTAATAAGCGGCTGGAGGCGTAGATCTCTTTGGCGTTAATTCGCGTGTCCGCGCCGTCAAATAGGTCTTTTCGCACTCTAAGCGTCATCGCGATCTCTTCTAGCGAGGCGTTGCCCGCGCGCTCGCCAAGTCCGTTGATCGTGCATTCCGTCTGCCCCGCGCCCGCTAAGATCGCCGCCAGAGAGTTCGCGCTGGCAAGCCCTAGATCGTTGTGGCAATGCACGCTCACAACCGCTTTGTCGCCCACAAAATCGACAATTTCGCCGATAAAGTTCCGATACTCGAACGGGATCGCGTAACCGACCGTATCGGGAATGTTGATTGTGCTCGCGCCCGCCTCGATCGTAGCCGATATAATCTCTCTCAAAAACGGAAGTTCGCTTCGCGTCGCGTCCTCGCAGCTAAACTCTACGTCGTCAACTAGCGATCGCGCGAGTTTGACCGCCTCGATCGCGCGGCGGATCACCTCGTCGGGCTTCATCTTTAGCTTGTATTCCATGTGGATCGGGCTGGTGGCGATAAAGGTGTGAATACGCTTTCGCTTGGCGTCTTTAAGAGCCTCCGCCGCGCGTTCTATATCTTTGCTTGTCGCTCTAGCGAGCGAACACACGACGCTGTTCGTTACGATCTCGCTAATCTGCCTAATCGCGTCGAAATCGCCCGGACTTGCGATCGCGAAACCCGCTTCGATAATGTCCACGCCCAGTTTTTCAAGTTGCTTCGCGATCCTGACCTTTTCCGGCGTGGTCATAGAGGCGCCGGGCGACTGTTCGCCGTCTCTTAACGTAGTGTCGAATATTTTAATAGCTCTAGCCATTGTTGCGAGCCTTTCGTTTGCGTAATATGATTGTCCATAACGTTCGGGCGGGACCCGCGAGCGCGTAAATAAGCGCGATAAACGCTAAAAACTCAATCTGATATAGATAAAAAAGCGAACATGCCGCGATCAGCGCGATCAACGCCCGCAGAAAATAGCTCTTTTGAAAATGTATCTGCTTAAAACTGGGGTAACGTATATTGCTTACCATTAAAACCGCGATAATTGCCGAAGCGATCAGAAGCGCTAGTTTCGCGCCCCGCCCCGAATCGTAATTGACGACAAGCATTGTCGCGCTTACGACGAAGAGCGCGGCGGCGGGAATAGGCAGCCCGATAAAAACGTTCGGTTCCGTCGAGGAGCTGATCACGTTAAAGCGCGCGAGCCTCACCGCGCCAAAAACGACGAACAGCGCCGCCGCTAAAACGCCCAATCTACCAAACTCGTCTCCCGCCGCGAAATAGAAAATAAACGCGGGCGCCACGCCGAAAGCCACTACGTCGGCTAGGCTGTCGAACTCTTTGCCGAATTGGCTACTGGTTTTCGTAAGCCGCGCCACCCGCCCGTCTAGCGCGTCAAAGATCGCCGAAAGCACGACGAACCAGAACGCCTTTTCAAAGGCTCCTTGTTCGGCGGCTACGATTGCTAACACCGCCAAAAACATACTGCCCGCCGTGAAAAGATTGGGGAATAGATAGGCTATTTTAAGGTTTTTGATATTCACCATTGCGATTCCTTACTAAGCGGCTCTCGCGAAGCCGATCGCGCTTTCTCCCGCTCTAATTTTAGCGCCGATCGCGACTTTTACCTCGCTATCCGTCGGCAACGCGATCTCCGCCGTCCCGCCGTAAAAAAAGCCGAGCCTCTCTCCTAAATACGATCCGTTGTTGGAATGGTAAAGACGACTTGGTCTGCGGTTTGGAATAAGCGTAAGCGAAACTTTATCGTTGAAGGAGAAGTTTTCCGCGTGCCTAAGGTAGTTCGTCGCGCCGGCGACGCCGTGCGAGACGGAAGAGGAAACGACGACGCTTTGAACGGGCGATCTAATTAGGCGCGCGTCAAAAAAACCCGTTTTGATCGAGACCGTTACGCTATCGCTCGCGCTTTCTATCGATACGACCTCGCCGTCGATCGGCGCGATAAAAGCGAGCGAGTCGCGCTCGTCTGGAATGCGTTCGGGATTGCGAAAAAACCATAGACAATATATAAGCCCCAACGTTAGAACAAACGCCAAAAACTCCGCGCCGATCGCAACCGAGCCGATCGCTAACGCAGCCAAAATACAAACGGGTAAAAATCCTTCACGCGCCAGAATCAGCGTTTTCATTCTCTTTCGCCTCCGTAACCTCCTCGTCCTCTTTTTCGCGGACGATACCCATTTTTGCCTCAAACGCGCCGATAATCTCTTTGACTTTGGCGCCCTCGATCACCTCTTCGGCAAGCAACGCCGCGCCGATCTCGTCGATCGCCTCGCCGTATGTCGTTAAACGCTCCTTTACCGCCTCGTAGCGATCTGAAAGCGTCCGCTTAATATAAAAATCGGTCTCTTCGGCAAGTTTTTCGCTGTAATCCTTGCTCTTGCCAAACCCGTAAGGCGAACCCAAAAATCCGCTCGGGCGTTTTTCCATCACCATTAGCCCCGCGACGTCGCTCATGCCGTAGATCGTCACCATCGCCTTAATAATATCGGTGGCGCGTTCTAGATCGTTTGCCGCGCCGGTGCTGATCTCGCCGATAAAGATCTCCTCAGCCGCGCGTCCGCCAAGCAACACGTCCACTTCGGCGATCAATTCGCTTTGCTGCATCAGATACTTGTTCTCTTCGGGCGTGTTTAGCGTGTAGCCCAAAGCCGCCAGACCGCGAGGAATAATCGAGACTTTATTAACCTTTTTCGCGCCCTTTGTCGTTTCGGCGATCAGCGCGTGTCCGCTTTCGTGGAAGGCTACGATTCGTTTTTCTTTTGGGCTGATACGACGCGATTTTTTCTCTAATCCCGCGATCGATCGCTCCACCGCTTCGCGCATATCGTCGTTATCGACGACGTCTTTCTCTTTACGCCCGGCGAGCAGAGTCGCCTCGTTGACGATATTGGCTAAATCCGCGCCAGCCAGACCCGCCGTCATCTTAGCGATTATCTCCAGATCGACGCTTTCGGATAGTTTGACCGCTTTTACATGAACTTTCAAAATTTCCAGCCGCCCTTTGAAGTCGGGCTTGTCCACCAGCACCTGTCGATCGAAGCGCCCCGGGCGTAAAAGCGCGGGGTCGAGAATCTCTGGGCGGTTGGTAGCCGCCAATATAATGATCGGTTCGGTGGAGGCGAAGCCGTCCATCTCGGCGAGCAATTGATTTAGCGTCTGCTCGCGTTCGTCGTTGCCGCCAAAGCCGGAAGCCGCGCGGCTTTTGCCTAGCGCGTCAAGCTCGTCGATAAAGACGATCGCGGGCGCCTGCCTTTTTGCCTGCTCAAACAGATCGCGCACCCGCGCCGCTCCCACGCCTACAAACATCTCTATGAAACCGCTGGCGCTGACGGAGAAAAACGGCACGCTCGCTTCGCCCGCCACCGCTTTGGCAAGTAGCGTTTTGCCCGTGCCGGGAGGTCCCACCAGCAGTATGCCTTTGGGGATTTTCGCGCCGAGTTTGATATAGCGATCGGGATTTTTGAGAAAATCGACGATCTCTTTGACCTCCTCCTTCGCCTCCTCCGCGCCAGCCATATCGTCGAATTTGATCGCGGGTTTTTCGGCGCTTATCAGATTTTTGGCGCTTCCCATGCCTAGCACGCTACCGCCGATGCTCTTTTGCATACGGTTTGTAAGTAGCATCCAAATGCCAAAAAAGATAAGAATAGGCAGCACCCAGCTAAAGAGAATGTCCGCGAGCCAGTTCTCCTCGCTCATACCGCCGTAAGGCACGTTGTTCTCTTCGAGCAGGGGCAGCAACGATTCGTCGGGGGCGACTCTACGGGCGTAGTAGTTGGTCTGCGTCGATCCGCTAACGCCGATCGCCTGAATCGAGTTTTTGCCAATCATCACCTGCGATATTTCGCCGTTTTTTAGTAATCTTTTAAAATCGGAATAAGGGACGTTGCGCGAGACGGTCTGCGTTATCGGCGCGCCGGTAATCGCGCCGTCCATAGCCGCGTCCGAGTTCGCGGATATATACTTGAATAACGCTATCGCCGCTATCGCGATGATCGCGAAGATCAGAAGCGGGTTGTTGTTAAAAAAATTGTTATTGCGCCCGCCGTTTTCGGAAGACGGCTGATTTTGGTTAGCCATTATCTCGCTTTCTTAAACATTGTTATACGCGATCGTTCGCCACTCGCCGCGTTTTACGACAAATAAGGTTTTCAGATCGCCGTAGCAGGCGTCAAAACGCTTTTCAAAACGCTCCAAAACGCCGGAGACGATCAGAATCGCGCCCGCTTTTAGAGCGCGGCGTAGATCGCTTTTTATCGCGATTAAAACGTCCGCGACTATGTTTGCCGTAATCAAATCATAATTGTTTGTAACTTTATCCACCGATCCGACCCATATCTCCTTTGGTTTCACGCCGTTGATCTCGCAATTTTCTTTAGCGGTTTTAACCGCCCGCTCGTCCGTGTCGCACAGGCTGATCATAGCGCCTTTTTTCGCCGCCGCGATCGCCAAAATCCCGCTGCCGCAACCTACGTCTAAGACGCTCTTCGCGTTAAGCTCAAATCGGCTTAGCGCCTCCAAGCAGCTCGCGGTCGTCTCGTGGCGACCGGAGCCAAAAGCCGTAGCCGCGTCTATCGCCAGATCGATTAGATCGCCGCGCCGCTTTTCTCGCGAAGGGCGGACGCGAAACTCGCCGATCTCGATAGGCTCAAAACTTTTTTCATACTCCGTTATCCACGCGTCGTCTCTTTCGCGCCACGATAAAACGGCGTTAGGCGCGATCGCGACGATCGCCTCTTCGATCGCCGCCTCTTTCTCGCTAAACGCGAAAATATACGCGCCGTTTTCGTCGATATACGGCGCGTTCAAGAGCGTCCCGACCGCGTAAGCCTCCTCTGGAGTAACGTTGTCAACGCTCAATTCGACGTATCGATTCAGGCGACGGTTCCTAACACCGCTTCTAGTTTTTCTTTTAACACGTCGGGCGTAAAAGGTTTGACGATATAGTTGTTTACGCCCGCTTTAAGCGCCGTGATCACTTCGGTTTTGCCGCCTTCGGTAGTAACCATAATAATGGGCAAACCGACGTATTTCTGCTCGGCGCGAACCTTTTTGACCAGCTCTAAGCCGTTCATTTCCGGCATATTCCAATCGGTAATCAACACGCCTACGTCCGTATTTTGCCCTAAAACCTCCCAAGCCTGAGCGCCGTTTTCCGCTTCTAGGAGATCCTTAAAATTGAGTCTGAGTAGCGTGTTTTTAATAATACGTCGCATCGTGGAACTATCATCAACGACTAAAATTTTCAAAACGTCTCCTTCACGCCGCTTTCTAATCGACTAAGATTATCTAAATTTGGTTAAAAAGTTCTTTAACGCTTATCGCGCCCTCGTAGATCGCCTTGCCCACGATCGCGCCGTCAACGCCGTTTGCGTTTAGCTCCTCTAGATCGCCTTTCGCTTTAACGCCGCCGCTCGCGACGGTAAAGCCGCCGAAAGCGTTTTTGATCGATTTTGTAAAAGCCGTATTTACGCCGCTTAACGTGCCGTCGCGTCCGACGTCGGTGGTTATAACCGCTTCGGCTTTGCTGCCTTTAAAAAACGCCGCGAAGTCGATCGCGTCTATTACCGAGCTTTGCGTCCAGCCCTCTACGGCTACTTTGCCATCCAGCGCGTCGATCGCGATCGCGACGGGATATTTTTCCGCCGTTTTAATAGCCCAAACGGCGTTTCGCGCCGCCGCGCTACCCAGAATAACGCGGGATACGCCCAGATCCAGATAGGATTTAATCGTATCCTCGTCGCGGATTCCGCCGCCAAGCTGAATTTTCAGCTTCGTCTCCTTGACGATCTCTTTGATCGCGTTTAGATTTTTTGGCTTGCCCGCGATCGCGCCGTTTAGATCGACGACATGAAGCCATTTCGCGCCCGCTTCCTCGAAGCCTTTGGCGACCGCGCTAGGGTTATCGTCGTAAATTTTGGCGCTGCTCATCAGCCCTTTTGTAAGCCTAACGACTTTATCGTCTTTAAGATCAATCGCGGGGAAAACAATCATCTTTTCTCGCCCTTTGCTTTGATTAAGCTAAACGCATAATAACAAAAAAGCGGTTTTACGACCAACTTTAGCGCGTTGGCGCCGATAAAGCAAAAAACGAGCGGTTTACCGCCGTCGCGCCGTCGCGTTTTTGGCGAATGCGGCTATAATCGCGAAAGATTTACTGTTGGATAAAAACGTGGACTACAAAACAAAACTTAACCTGCGCGGGCTGAAGGCTACGCCTCAAAGAATAAGACTTATGGAGGAGTTAGCCAAACGCGGACACGCCACGATCGAGGCGATCTATAAAACGCTCAAGAGCGAACAGCCTATGCTCTCTCTCTCCACCGTGTATAACAATCTAGCGGCTCTGAGCGAACGCGGGCTTGTCAAAGAGGTGGCGATCGCGGGCGAACGGCAGGTTTTCGAGCTGACGCAAGCGGATCACGCGCATTTGATCTGCCGCGAATGCGGCGAGATTTTGGATATAAGCGTTAATTACGAGGCGATCAAAAAAGCGCTTGTCGTTCCAAGCGGCGTTAAGCTCGAAGAGGGCGATCTGATATTTAACGGGGTCTGCGCGCGTTGCGCCGCCAAAAAGAGCGCGCCTAAACAAGTCGTCGCCTGAAAAGAAGGTTATGTCGCCCGAGGAATATCGAGAGGCTGTTAGAACGCTTGAGCGCTGGGCTAGGGCATACTACGTGTTCGACGCGCCCGAAGCGCCCGATAGCGATTACGACGCGCTTTATCGCGAGGTAGCGTTATACGAGGCGGCGCATCCAAACGAGATTTCGCCCGCTTCGCCCACCCAACGAGTCGGCGGCGCGCTTCTTGAAGGGTTTGAAAAGGCTGCGCATTTAGAGAGAATGTGGTCGCTAGACGATATATTCAACTCCTCCGAGCTTGCCGTATGGTTGAAGCGGACGGCAAAACTCGCGGACGAAAGCGATCTGAAATTTGTCTGCGAACCAAAATTCGACGGCGCGAGCCTGTCGCTGGTATATGAAAACGGCGCGCTTATCCGCGCCGTAACGCGCGGCAACGGGATCGAGGGCGAAAACGTCGTGAATAACGCCAAAGCCATACGCGCCGTTCCGTTGGCGATCGAGCGCAAAGAGCCGATAGAGATTCGAGGCGAGGCGGTAATCTACAAAAACAAGTTTGAGGCGATCAATCTCGCGCGAACAAAAAACGACGAGCCGCCGTTTGCCAATCCGCGCAACGCCGCAAGCGGCAGTCTGCGGCAGTTTGATCCAAAAATCGTCGCCGAACGCAATTTGGCGTTTCTTCCGTGGGGAATCGGGCGCGGCGATCTAGGCGCTAAAAGCGGTTACGAGGAGATGCGAGCGATCGAGGCGCTTGGTTTTTTGCCAAATCCTATGCGGCGGCTGTGCGAGAGCGCCGCCGAAATAGAGTCCGCTTACGAAGAGATGCGCGCAAAACGCGACGAGATGGATATGGAGCTTGACGGGATGGTGATTAAACTGGACAATCTCGCTCTGCGCGAGCGGCTTGGTCAGACGATCAAGTCGCCGCGTTGGGCGGCGGCGTATAAGTTTCCCGCCGTCGAGAAAAAAACGCGGCTTCTTAGCGTCGATTGGCAGGTGGGGCGCACGGGGGCGCTAACGCCCGTGGGCAACGTGGAGGCGGTCGCCATCAACGGCGCGACGATCGAGCGGGTAACGCTGCACAACTACGACGAAATCACGCGGCTGGATATTCATATCGGCGACACGATTTCGCTGATTAGAAGCGGCGACGTAATTCCTAAGGTCGTCAGAGTTTTAACCTCGTTTCGAGACGGAAGCCAAACGTCGATAAAAAAGCCCGACGGCTGCCCCTCCTGCGGCGCCGAACTGCTGGAGGACGGCGCGATCTTGAAGTGTCAAAACCTCGCCTGCTCGTCGCGGATCGTCAATAACCTCGTTCATTTCGCGTCAAAACGCGCGCTCAATATCGACGGGCTTGGCAGGGAGATTATCGTTATGCTCTACAACGCGGGCAAAATCCGCGCGATCGAGGATATTTTCGCGCTCGACGAACATAGTTTTGAAAACCTCGACGGATTCAAAGAGCGCCGAATATCGCTGATACTAGAGGCGATCGAAAAGAGCAGGCGCGGCGAATTGTGGCGTTTTATCCACGCGCTTGGCATCGAGCGCGTCGGCGAGGCGGCGGCGAAAAAACTCGCGCGGCTTTTTGGCGACGAGTGGGATCAAAAAACGCGAGCCGAATACGAAGCGATCGGGGGTTTTGGCAAAGAGACGGGCGAATCTATCGCGGAGTTTTTGCGCGTCAATCGCGATCGAATCGACGCGCTAAAGAGGCTGGCGCTGCCGATCGCGCCCGCGATTAAACCGATTGGCGCCTCTCGCTTCGCGGGCAAAAGCGTCGTTATAACGGGCAGTTTTCCCGTTTCGCGCGAGATCGTCAAAGCCAAATTGGAGGAGCTTGGCGCCGTTGCGAGCGCGAGCGTGTCGAAAAAGACCGACTTTGTGTTCGCGGGCGAGAACGCGGGAAGCAAGCTGCAAAAGGCAAACGATCTCGGCGTAGCCGTTCTTGATTGGAAAGATTTTAGCGCGGAGCTAGAGCTGTGAGTCGCGCGTTTGTCATGCTGGCGCTGTTGATCGCGCCTCTATTTGGCGCGATCGACGAGAACTATTTGAACGATCGCAACATCTGGATCGCTACCTACAAAAACCATATCGATCTCGAGGAGCTAAGAGTCAAGATCGACGCGACCAGTAAAGAGATCGCCGTAAAACAGCGTCAATCCAAAAACTTTAGAGAGCTAAACGACGAATTGGCGCTATTCGAGGCGCAACTCGCCTCTTACGAGGCGCTACCCAAGAGCTTCCCCGAACTGCTCAATTTTCCCATGCCCGAAGCGGAAAAGATAAACTTAAATCTAATTAGCTTTATAGCCAAAACTCATCGGCGCGAGCTAGAACGCGCGAAGGAGCGTTTTGCGTCGCTTGTAAAAGAGTACGCGCTGGCGATCGCCTATCTGGACGAATACGAAACGCGAGCTAGGCGAGATAACGACGCGGAGTTTCTGGAGAGGGTACAATCGGACAAACGTTATTTCGAGCTTGCGCGGGGGCTAATCGATCAAAAAGGGCGCGCGCTCGAAACGATCGGCGGCTTTATAGAAACAAGCGAGAAAAACTACCGCGAGCGGGAGCTGACGCGCATTATCGTCGTCGTCGTAATTTTAATCGCGATTGTCGCGGCTCTGTGGATTACGCGCCGCGCTATTCGGCGCTACGCTTCCGACGCGGAGTCGTCGGCGTTTTGGATCAGGCTGCTTAATATCGCTACGGCGGCGATCGCCGCGCTGTTTTTAATTTTCAACTACATCGACAATCTGCTATACGCGCTTACCTTTGTCGGCTTTGTGGCGGCTGGTTTGACAATCGTGATGAAAGAGGCGGTGTTGAACTTTATCGCGTGGCTGAGGCTCGTCTTTGGCGGCGCGATCGTAGTCGGCGATCGGATACTGATCTACGATTCGCAACCCGTGATCGGCGACGTGATCGGCATATCGCCGATGAGTTTAACGCTCTACGAAAATATTACGCATAACAACGCCGCCGAAATTAAACGAGCGGGGCGAATCGTATTTATCCCGAATAACTTTATCTTTACCAAGGCGTTTTACAACTACACGCACGATACGATGAAAACGCTTTACGATCTCATTGAAATCCCGTTCGAGCTAAAAAGCGATTTCGATAGGATCGATAAAATCACGCGAGAGACGGTAACGGCGCTGACGGGGCGTTATATCGAGATGGCAAAGCTACAATACGATAGATTGCGCGATCGCTACACTATGCGCGGCAAAAGAATGCGTCCTAAGATTCAATTTATGTTTCAAGAGGACGGCAAGGCGATAAGAATGTATCTATGGTATATCGCGCCTTACCGCGATATTCTTAACGTAAGAAGCGCTATGACGTTGGAGCTTTTGCGCCGTTTTAAGAGCGAACCCGACATTATGCTCGCGGGCGAAACAAAATGAGGGCGGCGGTTTTCGATAGCGGCGTAGGCGGTTTGAGCGTCGTTAAATCTCTGCTGGCGCACAGGTTCTTCGACGAGATTGTCTATTACGGCGACACGGCGCGGACGCCTTACGGCGCAAAGGATCAAAACACGATTACGCGCTACTCGTTGGAGGCGCTGGAGTTTTTAAGCGGTTTCGAGCCTAACGCGCTGATCGTGGCGTGCAACACGGCGAGCGCCTACGCGCTAGAGGAGTTAAGGCGCAAAGCCTCTTTTCTTGTCGCGGGCGTGATCGAGCCGGGCGTTATGGCGCTAAGAAACGGCGGCGTTAAGAGCCGAGATCGCGTTTTGGTGATAGCCACCCGCGCCACGATAAACTCCGGCGCCTACCAAAAACTGCTTGCCGCGCAAGGCTACGAAAACGTAACGGCGATCGCCGCGCCGCTTCTTGTCCCGCTTGTGGAAGAGGGGATTTTCGACGGCGCGATAGTAGATGAGACTTTTAAGCGCTATTTTGGCGATCTCGGCGCGTTTGACGCGGTTATTATGGGCTGCACGCACTATCCGCTGATGCAAGCGGCGCTTGGCGCTTGGTTTGGCGGCGCGAAACTCGTCCATAGCGGAGAGGCGATCGCGGAGTATCTTACCGCCAACGGCTTGGCGTCTGGCGGCGCGAACGAAACCGATCTTAGATTTTTCGCCTCCGAAAACGTAGGGCGCTTAAAAGAGGTCGCGTCAAAATGGCTGCATTTGCCGTCGATTACAAAGGATAGATCGTGATCGTTTTGATCGATAACTACGACAGCTTCACCTACAATATCGCGCAGTATTGCTGGGAGCTTGGCGCGACGCTTAAGGTCGTCAGAAACGACGAGTTAAGCGTAGAGGAGATAGCCGCCCTAAAGCCCGAAAAGCTGATCCTGTCGCCCGGTCCAAGCGCGCCCGACGACGCGGGCGTAACGCTGGAGGCGATCGGTTTTTTTAAGGACAAAGCGCCGATTTTTGGCGTGTGCCTTGGACATCAGGCGATCGGGCAGGCTTTTGGCGGCAAAATCGTCCGCGCCCAAAAGCTAATGCACGGCAAGATCGATAAAATCGGCGTTATAAAGCCGAGTAGCGCGATCTTTAGCGGCGTTCCGAGCGAGTTTAACGCCACGCGCTACCATTCGCTGGCGATCGAGCGCTCTAGTATAAGCGACGATATTGTCGTTACGGCGGAAACAAACGACGATCGAGAAATTATGGCGATCGAGATCAAAGATCGCCCGATTTACGGCGTTCAATTTCACCCCGAAAGCGTGATGAGCGAATATGGACGCGAAATTCTGGGCAACTTTCTGCGCCTCTAAAACGGCGCTCGCGTTATTTTTGGCGCTAGACGCGGCGTTTTTGCTCGCCTACGCGCCGACGCTGGGCGCGAGCGCGGGCGAAGCGAGGCTGTTCTTTTACGACGAAGGGGCGCTTGGGCATATCCTGCGTTTTAGCGCGTCGCTGTTTGGGCAGAACAACTTCGCGATTCGCTTTCCGTTTATTCTGGCGCATATCTTTAACGCCGCCATGATCTATATCGTCGCCCGCCGCTCTCTGCGTCCTAGCGACGCTCTGATCGCGACGCTGCTGTTCGCGCTGTTGCCGGGGGTTAATAGCGCCGCTTTGGCGGCGAGCATGGCGCCTTTTGCGATGAGCGTCGCTTTGATCTACGTCTGGCTCGACGATCGCTTCAAGCCTCTGGCGATCGCCGCGCTTTTTCTATCCGCGATCGCCGATAATCTGTTTATCGTCTTGAACCTAGCCGCCGCGTGCTACGAGATCAGCCGCAAGCGCTATCGGTTGGCGGTTTTACCGATTATATTTGTCGCGGCGTCGTTCGTTATGCACGGTTTTGATTTTGGCGGCAGACCGCGCGGCTATTTTCTGGATATTTTTGGGCTTTACGGCGCGATCTTTTCGCCGCTTATCCTTTGTTTTTTCATCTACGCGCTGTATTGGCATCTGTTCAAAAAATCGGAGAAATTGCCTTTGTTGTGGTTTGTTTCCTTCGTTCCTTTCGCGCTGTCGATCCTGCTAAGTATGCGCCAAAGCCTTCCGATCGAAGATTACGCGCCGTTTGCCGTTATCTCCGCGCCGCTGATCGTTCGGGCGTTTATGAACTCGTGGCGAATCCGCTTGCCGCAATTTCGCAAAGCCCACGCCGCGATCGCCGCCGTTACGATAATCTCGCTTCTGGCGCTCGCGGGGCTGACTTTTTTCAATAAGCCGCTCTACGCCGTTACAGACAAACATTTCGCGCGCGGTCATCATTTTGCGCAAGAGCTTTCAGACCTGCTTAAAGCAAGAGGCATATACGCGCTTGAGTGTCGGTCAAAAAGTCTAGCCGTAAGGCTTCGTTTCTACGGGATTGAGAGCGGCGGCGACTATACGCTTAGCGCGACAAAACCCTCCGACGATCAGGCGGCGGAAGAGATCGAGTTTTTTGTGTTTAACGCGCGCGCGGCGGTTTTTTATCTAAGCGTCAAGCCGCCGCTAAACCCCTCCGAAAACGAGGATATAACTTCAAACCCCGACGACGAGCCGACGTAAGATTGTCCGCGTCAAAGAAGCGAGTAGCCGTATAGTTTGGCGGACGCGATCTCGCGAATAAACCCGTCGGCGGCGCAGCCTCTTGGCGCGAACAAAAAGCCGACGCGATTTCTCTTTGCCGATCAATCGCGCTTCATATATTCCAACAAATCGCAATCGCCTAATTCGCGCGCTTTGCGAGCGTCTTTCGCGGCGTTTGCATAGTCGCCTAAATCAGCGTAAGCGTTTGCGCGGTTGTCGTAAGCGTCAGCGCATAATGCGCGATAGCCTCTTGCGGACGCCCGCGTTCATACGCGCTAAACGCCTCGTTAGCGGCGTTTGCGCCAAATAACGGCGTAACTACGCATAGGGCGATTAGCGCGATCGACGCTCTAGCTACAAAAACGTTTTTATCACGGTTTGATCTTAAGCATGAGATTACATAATTTTAGTTCGCGCCAATCTAAAATTGCTCGCGTCGCTAGAGCAAAATCTAGTATGCGGCGATCGATAACCGCAAAAAGGCGGCGGCGCTAAATCAAGCGTCGATCGCGCATAATTTGAAAACCAATTTAACGCGAAAAGAGACTATATGGGCATTATTACGGCGATTATCGTATTGTCGGCGCTTATTTTTTTTCACGAATTAGGGCATTTTATCGCCGCGAGGGCGCTGGGCGTAACGGTGGAAACCTTTTCGATCGGTTTTGGCAAAAAGCTATGGGCGAAAAAAATCGGCGCGACGGAATACGCGATCAGCGCGATCTGGCTTGGCGGCTACGTTAAGATGAAAGGGCAGGACGATAGCGATCCAACGCAAAGAAGCGGCGAACCCGACGCGTATGACTCAAAAAAGCCGTGGCAGAGAATTATTATACTTTTCGCCGGACCTTTCGCCAATTTCGTTATCGCCTTCGCGCTTTTTTGGGCGACGGCGCTTATGGGTTTCGACGCGCTCGCGCCTTCCATCGGCAAAGTCTTGGAAGATTCGCCAGCGCAACGAGCGGGGTTATTAGCGGGCGATCGCGTAGTAAAGATCGACGGCAAACCCGTAACGTCGTGGAATCAGTTGAACGCGCTTATTCGAGAGAGCCAAAACGCGATTGTTCTAACGGTCGATCGCGGCGGCGAGACGCGCGATATTATCTTAAATCCGGAGCTGACCGAAGGCGAAAACATTTTTGGCGAGAAAGAAAAGCGCAATATGATCGGCGTAGCCGCGAGCGGAGAGATTGTAACGCTTCGTTACGGTATCGCGGAAAGCCTCCGCGTCGCGCTGGATAAGACGATCGAAGCCGGCTCGCTTATTTTTCAAAGCGTAATAAAGTTAATAACCGGCGTAGTGGGGCTTGAAAACGTGGGCGGCATAGTATCCATCGTGGATTTTACCGCAAAAGCCAGCGCGATCGGTTTTAGCGCTCTGCTAACCTTTACCGCGCTGATCTCCGTTAATCTTGGCGTATTAAACCTGCTGCCCATTCCCGCGTTAGACGGCGGGCATATTATCTTTAATCTCTACGAGCAGATCGCCCGTAAAGCCCCTAGCGAAAAGGTTTTATACAGCCTTACGTTAGGCGGTTGGGGAGCGCTATGCGCGTTGATGATCTTGGGGCTATACAACGATATTGTAAGACTAAGTCAATGACATGTTTAGAGGCGGCGATCGAGCGGATCGAAAAGGCGCGGCTCGCGTATGATAGCCGCCATATCGTTCGGCTCGTCGCCGTTAGCAAATACGCCTCGCGCGAGCAGATCGCTACGTTATACGGCGAGGGGCAGCGCGCTTTTGGCGAAAACAGGGCGCAAGCTCTGCAGTCCAAAGCCGCGGCGCTCTCCGCGCTTGCGATCGAATGGCATTTTGTAGGCGACTTGCAAACCAACAAGATCAACAAACTTATCGCCCTGCGCCCCGCGTTAATTCACTCGATCGACTCTTTGGATCTCGCGAAGGCTTACGACGATCGCCTTAAAAAAGCGGGCTTAACCCAGCGCGCGCTGCTACAGATAAACGCCGCGCGCGAGCCGACCAAAAGCGGCGTTTTGCCCGAAGCGGCGGCGGATATTTACGCCGAGATCGCCGCGAAACGCGCCGCTTTGAAACTAGAGGGCGTGATGACGATCGGCGCGCATACGGACGATAGAAAAACGATTCAAAAGAGTTTTGAAACGGCGCGGCGCGTTTATGATCGGATTAAGGGCGCGGTTACGCTGTCGATGGGCATGAGCGGCGACTTCGAGCTTGCGATCGCCTGCGGCGCGAATCTGTTGCGGCTTGGATCGATCCTCTTTAAGCGATGAAAAACGCCATAGTTCTTACGGGCGGAGTCGCAAGCGGAAAAAGTTCCGCCGCGCGATTTTTGAAAGAGCGCGGCTTTAACGTAATTGACGCGGACGAGATCGCGCGCGCGCTTTTCGTCGAGTTTTCAAAGAAGATCGAAGCGGTTTTTGGAACTCTAGATCGCGCGGCGATCGCAAAGCGTATCTTTTCAGACAAAAACGAACGGGCTAAATTAGAGGCGATTTTGCACCCGCCGATTCGCGCGCGCGTCTTTGCCGAAAGCGAGAAGCTAGAAAAGTTGAACAAACGATACTTTATCGACGTCCCGCTATTTTTTGAAAAACGCGACGAATATCCGATCGACGACGTTTTATTGATCTACGCGCCGCGATCGACGCAGTTAAAAAGGCTTATTGGCGAGCGTAAAATCGGCGAGCTTGACGCGCTGGCTATGATCGACGCGCAGATTCCAATCGACGAAAAGAAAAAAAATGCGAAGTGGATTATAGACAACGACGGCGACCTCGATCGATTGCGCGATCAAATCGATCGCTTTATTGAAACAGAAATTGGGATCCTCTAGCTTAATTTAGGCTTATTATTGACTTTTTGTCGTTAGTATCGCCCCTTAGCGCGGATATTTGAGCGCTAGTTGGCTACAATCGCGAAAATTTATTTCGCTCTCTAAAAAGGTATTTTACAGATGATCGCCTCGTTGCAAAGACACAGAACTTTTCTGATCGCGGTGCTAACCCTAACCGTGGTCGCTTTTATCGGCTCTAGCGCCGTCGGTTGGGGCAGCTACAGTTACGGCTCTAGGGCGGGCGCGGTCGCTACGGCGGGAAACGAAAAAATTACCGTCGAAGAGTTCTCCAGATACTACGGTCAACTACGCGAGCTATACGTCGGCATGTTAGATCAGCCGCTAAACGAGGCGCAAGAGCGCGAAATACAAAACAGAGCGTTAGAGTCGTTGATCGGCGAGGCGTTATTTGTCGCTTACGCCCGCGATATTGGGCTACGCGCGAGCGAGGAGGAGATTTCGGAGACGATCGTAAATAACCCTCAATTTCAGGCTAACGGCGTTTTTAGCAAGAAACTCTACCTCGACTATCTCGGCTCCGTAAGAATGACGACCGCAAGCTACGAGGCGATGCTGGAAAAGCGGTTGCTAATTAGCAAACTAGACGCGGCGTTAAACCTGCCGGTTTCGCAAAGCGAGAAGGAGACGATCGCCGCGACGCGATACGGAGTCGATCGCCTGCAATACAAAATTATTAAAGCGCCCGCGAATATAGCGGTTTCGGACAAAGAGGCGCAAAGTTATTACGAGTCGAACAAACTTCAGTTTATGGGCGAGCCAAATTACGATATTTCGTATATCAAGGTTTTAGTATCCGAGCAAAACGCTTCCGACGAGGAAGCGCTTAGCTACTACGAAAGAGCCAAAAGCGAGTTTATCGGGCAAGACGGAGAGATCAAATCTTACGACGAGGCTAAGCTCGAAGCGTTAAACGCGGTTAAGCTAACCAAAGCGCGACGAGCGGCGCTCTCCGCTAAGATCGCGTGGAGAGACGCTCAAGCGATCCCGGAGAGCTTAAAATCGATCGAGTTTCGCAACGATCTTTTTCCCATAGACGTTATGCAGGCTTTAGAGAACGCCCAAAGCCTTGAAATAGCCGGTCCGTTCGAGATCGGCGACGGTTTCGTAATCGCCAAGATCGACGCAAGACGCGCCGCCGAGCCGCTACCTTTTAACAAGGCGCGATCGGCTGTTCAAGAGGAGCTAAAGAGGCAAAAAACAGCCGAATATCTGAAAGAGGAAAGTAGAAAACAGCTACAGAACTTCAAGGGCAAAACGACAGGTTTTGTTTCTCGCGACGACTACGGCAAAATCCAGGATTTAAGCGAAAATGAAGCCGAGATTTTTTTAGAACGGGTTTTTGAATCCAAAGCGTCGGAGGGGGCGGTGGAGCTGACTGGAAAAGCCGTTATTTATCGCGTTGTGGAACAAAAGTTGTTTGAACCTAGCAAACTAGCCGAGATCGACGGCAGATTGGGCGAAGATGTATCAAGACTTAAGATCGGGCAGATCAGGCGTTCTTTATTGGAGGTTCTCCAAAAACGCTACGAAGTTACCGGCTATTAGCTTGGCTAAAGGGCGCTGATGTCGTCGCCTTATATCTTAGCGATCGACGTAGGCTCTCACAAAATTTGCGCTCTTGTCGCGCAGATTGGATCCGATAGAACCGCGCGCGTAATCGGGACCGGTTTAGCCAGATCGCAGGGACTGAAAAAGGGCGCGATTGTGGATATAACCAAAGCGTCGGAGGCGATCAAAGCGGTCGCTAACGACGCTTGCCAATCCGCCGGTATCGCTTTGCAAAAAGCCGTAGTGTCCGTTTCCGGCGCCTATGCCGCTAGTCTTCAGAGCGTGGGCAAAGCCAATATACCGACCAAAGAGATCGAGCCAAAAGACGTAAATCGTGTGATGCGCCTAGCTCTAGATAGCGCCGCTATGCCGCCGCCCGATCACGAGATACTTCACGTCCTGCCTTTTTCGTTTAAAGTGGACGATCAGCCAAACGTGCAGGATCCCGTCGGAATGAGCGGATCGCGGCTGGAGGTGCAGGTCAATATTGTTATCACGCAGAAGATGGCGCTAGACAACCTTCGCAAAGCGATCGCGGCGGCGGGAATCGAGATAGAAAACCTCGCGCTTTCTAGTTACGCCGCGTCGATCGCCGTTTTAGGAGAGGACGAAAAAGAGCTTGGCGCGTGCGTGATTGATATGGGCGCCTCCACCTGCAATCTGGCGATCTATCAAGGCGCCGCCCCTAGACATTGCGATTTTTTCGCCGTGGGGGGAGGTCATATCACTTCTGATCTGTCCATTTCGTTGCATACGCCGATTAACGCCGCCGAGCGAATCAAAATCGAATACGGATCGTTAAAACGCAGAGAGGGCGCGACGATCGAAATACCGGAGATCGGCGTAGAAAGCGCCACGCGCGCCGCGTCGCTAGAGACGATCTCGAACGTGATCGGCGCGCGAATGGAAGAAACGCTTTTGATTCTCTCCGGACTGCTCGGCAAAAGCCGCCTGAAAAACGGCGCCGGCGCCGGCGTGGTGATCACCGGCGGCGCGTCGAAACTAGACGGCGTATCCGAAATAGCTCCGCCGATCTTCGGCAATATACCCGTTAGAATAGCGCGCCCAAAACCGCTTTCCGGTTTAACGGAAACCTTTCGCGATCCGGCTTTCGCCGTCGTTATAGGGCTTGTTCGTTATGGCGCGGGAGAATTTACTCCCTACGAAATTGACTCCACGAACGTTTTAAGAATCAAATCCGCCGCGCGAAAACCGCCGCCCGAAGAGACGGCGCCGCCGCCTTTAACGGAGGATTCGACTATTATCGGTTTCCCAAAAGAAGGAGAGCCGAACGCGTTAAAGCGATTTTGGAATTGGCTCTCGCAGATTTTCTAAAAAAGGCGCGCGATGAACATAGCGGTTAATAACATATCGATTAGCTACAAAAACGCGGTTTTCAAAACGGCGGCGGCGATCAAAAGCTCGGCGTTCGCGTCGCGCGAAACCTTTAGTAAACGAGCGATAATCCGATTTATCAATGAAATTTTGGAGATCGCGTTTGCGAAACGACGATTTGGTTTTCTTAAATTTTTAACAAAGGCGGCTAGATGAGCAAAAGCAGCGTCAATAATCTATTTACGGTGGAAGAGTCGGAGCGACCGAATATAGTTAATATAAAAGTGATCGGCGTGGGCGGCGGCGGCGCGAATATGGTTAATTATATGATACGCGAAGGGCAAAAAGGGATCGATATGATCGTCGCCAACACGGACTATCAACATCTTGCCACCTCGCTCGCGTCAACCAAAATACAACTAGGCGAAAAACGCACAAGCGGACTTGGATCGGGCGGGCAGCCCGAAGTGGGCAAACAAGCCGCCGAAGAGAGCTACGATCAAGTCAAAGAGGCTCTTAAAGGGGCGGATTTAGTGTTTATAGCGGTGGGGCTTGGCGGCGGCACGGGAACGGGCGCTTGCCCCGTAGTAGCGCAGGCGGCGAAAGAGAACGGCTCGCTTACGATCGGCGTCTGCACGCTACCGTTTTCCTTTGAGGGACCAAAACGAAGCAAGTTAGCCAAAAACGGTTTAGAGTCTTTAAGAGGCGAATGCGATTCGATGATTGTCGTTCCAAACGAAAAACTATTTTCTATCGTCGATAAGAGTATGAGTTACGCTGAAAGTTTCGCTATGGTTGACGCCGTATTGGCGCGCGCCGTAAGAGGCATTAGCTCCGTAGTGTTGCCTAGCGGTATGGACGGCATCAACACCGACTTTAACGATCTTAAAACCGTTATGGGGCATAGAGGCAAAGCGCTGATGGGTATGGGACACTCGCTAGAAGGAAACGATTCGGCTTACGACGCGCTGAAAGACGCGATCGAATCGCCGCTGTTAGACAATCTCTCTATCAACGGCGCTATGGGCGTATTGGCGCACTTTCAATTTAATCCCGTCTATCCGCTCGTGGCTATTAACCGCGCTATGCAGGTGGTTCACGACGCGGTTGGCGACGATTCCGACGTTATTTTCGGCACCTCGCTCGACGCTTCGCTAAAACCCGAAGAGGTGCGCGTAACTATTATCGCCACGGGTTTCTCGTCCGGAGAACCGGACGTGGAGATGAATTCGTCAAAAAGCGCGCGCGTTTCCGAAAGCAAACCCTCCGGCGGGACTATGACTTACGATCCGCAAAAAGGCGGCTTTGTGTTTTCGGACGGCAGAATGGTCGATATGGACGAACCTAGCATAATTCGCAAGCGCGAAGCGCAACATAGAAAAGCTGTCGGCGATTTTGACGACGATCTCTCTAGCCCGACCTACCGCCGCCGGCAGATCGACTAAACCTGCGGGCAAATCGGCGATCGCGGCGCGTAGCGAAACCTCCGCGATCTAAAAAACGGGCGGGCGGTTAACGCTCGATCGTCTCCATAATCATTTTAGCGAAACTATCGCGGCGGGCGCGATCGGCGGCGAATAAGCCGATATGCCCGCCGTTAAAAACGATTTTAAGCTCCTTAGGCTCTTTCGCCGCGTCAAAGAGATTGCGAGCGTGGCTAACGGCTACGATCGGATCGCGATCGCCGTGAATAATCAAGATCGGCAAGCCCTCCAGCGCGCCGATATTTTCAATCGGATCGTATCGCTTGGGCGCCACATCGCCCAAAAACGGCAGCGCGAGATAACCGATCCAGCTACGTTTGGCTATCTCTTTGGCGACGACCTCGTAGCTTGAAAATGCGCCTTCGGAGATCAGCGCGGCGATCTTGTCTTTGTAAGGGGCGATCGCGCTTATCGCCGCCGCGCCGCCTAACGACTGCCCAAAAACGACGATCGGCGTTCCTTCAAACTCGTTTAGCGCGTATTTGATTGTCGAGCGCGCGTCGATAATCAACCCCTCGATCGAAGGTTTGCCGCTTGAGGCGCCGTATCCGCGATAATCGACGCTTAGCACGTTAAAGCCTCGTTGCGCCAGCCAAAAAACGCTCGGCAGGTGTTCGCTGATATTGCCCGCGTTGCCGTGAAAAAAAACGATCGCGGCTTTTGGATTTTCCGCTTTAAGCAGCCACGCGAACAGCTTTTCGCCGTCGTCCGCGTCAATCGTCCTCGTTTCGTAATCCGTCTCGAAAAACTCCGGCGTAAAACGAACCTGTTTATCGGGGTGAAAAAAGAGCGAGGCGCACCCGCACAGGCTAAAAGAAATGATCGATAAAAATAAAAGCCTCATTTAGCTCCGATCCCTTTAGTTTTTCGCCCGCGAACTCAAACCTTAACGCTAAATTGGTTTCCAGCGCGTAACTCGCCTCCAGCTTCAGTTGCGTTCGCGGCTCGTTATGATCGGCAAGATCGTAATCTTGTTTGACTTCAAAACGCGCGCGCAATTTGTCAAACGGCGTTACGATCAGCCCAGCCGATCCGCCCGCGTAAAAGGCGCGCTCTTTGTATAGCCGCTTGCCCGTTTGCGCCTCGCCGTCCGCGCTTAGATACGCGATTATCGCTTCAAAGCCAAACGCAAGCCCCGCGCCGCCCTTAAAATAGCCGTATCCGTTTCGCGGCAGACTCGGCGGGTTCTCCTGCCAGCCCAGCGCGAAGCGCCACGAAATCGGGTTGAAAAAGCGATTTCTAGGCGTGAAGCTCTCCATATTCAGCAACGTCAATTTGCGAACGCGCGTCGAATCGTCCGCGCTTTGAACCCACAGATCGAGCGCGTTTATCGAACTTCCAGCGGCGAAACCGCCGCTTGGATCGACCATATCGTGATAGCTGACGCGGATTCTAGCGTTGGCGCTTGGCTTATCCTCGTCGTCGTAGCCGACGCCGATCGCGGCGCGGGAGATCAGATGCCCTTGATCGGGGCGGACTAAAGGCGTTATCGGCTTGATCGGCGCGTCGTTTATGCCAAGCGAGCTTCGCGCGCTCATCAGGGCAAACAGGCGCGTTTTATACGCTTCAAAGGCGATCTTATCCTTGCCGTGGAGATACTCCACAAACTCCATCGCAAGTTCCAGCGCGATGATTGCCGAGCGCCTATCTAGCGTTTTGATCGCCTCGCTGGGTTGCGTTTTGCCATAGGCGATCGCGTACGCCGCGTCGGATACGCGATCGCCGCCGCCGCGCGCCAAAGCCGCGACGCGCGAGCTGCGCGAAGGGCGAAAGGCGGCGTTTTTTAACATATTCGGCTCGCTTATCAACGCCCTGATCGTATCCACCGGCGCGGCGAAACCGGTAAAACGCGAGGTAAGATCGATATCGCCTTTGACGTATTCCATCAATTCCAGCAGGACAAACGAGCAGTTTTCCTTAAAAAAGTAGTAATCGCGCGAAAAGTTGTGAAACTCCCACGCGCTGTAAAGCAGTATATCGATCTCCTCGCGCGTAAAGTTCAGCTCGTATTCCCATATATCGCGGTTTTCCAGATCGCCGTATTCTTTGGCTTTTTGCGCGTATGGCAGCGCGGAGAAATAGCCGTCGTAGCCGCCGAAAAGACCTTTGAAAACAAACATAATATCGCTCTCTTCGGGCGGAATATAGGCTTCGTAGTTGATCGCGTAGCCAATCAGCGCGTTGGAGGAGTCGTTTTTGTCGATTCGTAAAAACGTATGTCCAAAGACGGAGGCGGGATTGTTCATATACGCGGCGGGGAAAACCAATATCAGCCGATCGCCGCTAACGCCGTTATACCAGTGTTCAAACGCCTCGCACTTAACGGGCGTTAAACGATTTTCGTCGATCGTTAGCGCCTCTTTGAGAAAACGCCAACGCGCCGTAAAGATACAGCGCGTATCTAGGCTCGCGTTGCCCTCGAACGATCCCGCGAAAAAGGAGTCGATCGTGGCTAAAAGCTCGCTTTGCGGATCTGTTTTGCCGTCGCGTGCCAGAAAAAACCGCCGATCGTCGATTACGCTCTTTACTCCGCCAAACGCCGCGGGTTTATAGCCGACCATTCCGCGCCAGCGCGGATGATCGCTTAAGTTTAGATCGATCGCTTTGGTTTTAAGCTCGTTTGCGTAGCTTGCAAACAAAACAATCGGAAAAAGCAGGATTAAAAAAAGTTTCAAGCCAGAGAAAGGCGGAGGAGGATGATAGCCCCCCTCCAGAATTTGGTCGGTTATAAAACCGCGTCCATATTCGTCAGAACTTCGCCCGCGCTGATATTTTCGCCGGTGAAAATTTTGTCAAAATTGGCTTGCGCCGCCGCGAAGAAGGTCGGTTTGTCCGCTACGCCCGCAAGATCGGCAAACGCGTCGAGAGTTTCGCCCGAACCTTTGGACATATCCAAAGCGAGTTTATCAAGGTTTTGCCCCGCGAAGTTGTTCAACTCCTCGTTGCTTGCGAAAACGCCGCTAGGGTTGCAGCCGCTAGTGCCGGTGGTGATAGCGAAAGTTTGGCTACCCGTGCCGTTTACGGTCGCGCCAAGAATCTGCCAAACAATATCGTTGCTTTTTGCCGATTCGTTGGCGAACAGCATATTGCCAAGACCGCAACCGGCAGCCGCGTAGCGGTTGCCGCCGTATTGCCCGTCGAACAACGCGAACGAGCTTGTCGCTAAAGCGCCAGCAACAGCGACGCTAAGAAAAACTTTTTTCATTGAGACTCCTTGAGGGTTTGCTTACCTGAACAGATAAGCGTAATCGTTAGCCTATCAAACTAACCTTAAATAATCGCTCCAAAACCGCCGCGATCAAGACAGAATTTAGAATAATTTTGGGACGATTGATGAAACTTTAAGCGTATCTTAAAAAATGGGAGCATAACATCAAACTACTTGATGACGGCAAACTTGGAAAAAGCCCGCGACAACCGTTATTTGCGCGTCTTTTCAATCGCGGCGTATAGCGAGGTCAAAATACGCTGATATATGTTATGTTTTTCAGGCGTTCTCGTCGGAGACAAAGATAGGTTTTGCGGCAATACAAAGATTGCCGTTCAAACGCTAAGACGCGATCGGGGGCATAAACCAAGTCGGAGTTTGGCGCCGTTTCGCGTCGGCGACAAAATAATCGCTATCGTTCGTCGTATATATACGCGGTAAATGGACCAATTCCGGAAGCCTTAGCCGTCAATATGGGTCTGAAACCCGTGAAACGCGCGTTAATATCGCCAAGAAAAACATAAACGGCGTCGTAATCAATCGGATCGCTTGACGAAAGCCGTTCGATATTTATCTCTCGCGTTTTGTTTTTAAGCGCGTAAGTCTTGCTGTTTATGTATTTAGCTAAATTTACGAGATTCGATATTTGCCAATCGTATTTTGCGTCGTCGTTAATCACAATTAGTCGTTTATCCAACTTTGCGTAGGCGCTCAACGCGACGATAAAATCATGATTTTTTCTACGCGCTTCAATTTCGTCGTCTAAGCTAAATACTCTGCAAGATAGCAGCAAAGCGATCGCGATCGACCAAAAAAGCGCGCGGCGGTTGTTAAAATATAAATATTTACTCCAACAGATCAGCGAAGGAGCGAACATGAACGCAACGGGGGCGTAATAGTAATATGCGCGCGGCAAGTTGAGAAAACCTAAGATTAAGTATGCGCACACGAACGCGCACGCCGCAAATAGCGTCGCGTCATAAAATAGATGAGCGCGATCTTTTTTAACCGTAATAAACCAGCCGCGAACGGCGGAAAAGATAAATAGGATAATAAACAGCCACGTCTTAGCAAATAAAGCGGCGTGTTCGGAAAGAGTAACAGCGTTTTCGTCTATGCGATAAAAAGAGGTTGTTAGTTTTATTGTAGTCCAATAGTATATCAGCAGAAAAATAGCGCCGTTAATAATTAACGCCGCGTTAAACGCAACGCGATTTCTTGTTTTTGGCGCGAAGAGAAACGAAAAGAGCGCAAATACTATAAAAACGCCAAACATAGGCTCTTTTTGATAAGTCGCGTAAATAGCGGTCAGCAGCGCGGCGACATACCACGCAATCTTGTCGCTATCATACGCTTTTTTATACAGAAGCAAAAAAATAACAATCGTTAAAGAGAGCAAGCGCTCAGGATATATTATCTCCATAAAAGCTTTTATCGATCGGTTGAGCGAAAGCAGAATAACGATCAGAAAAAAAGCGTTTATATAACGGCTGGCAATTTTATCTTTGTCGCTTTGGCTTATAAGGTATGTCATCGCGCATATAGTAGCGATAAAAGTAATAAGATTGATAAAATAAAACCCTTGCGAGCTAAAACCGTATGGCAAAAACCATAATAGATTATAATCGGTGTTGGCAAGCGGGAAAAATCTGCCGTCCGCCCTTGGCGTATGATACAAAAAGAGGTCGTCTAGGCTTATAGGCAGATGAAATCTTCCTTCCTGATTGAAGGTAAAGCCTGCCGAAACCATAATAAAATATGCGACAAACAAAATCAAAATTACGAGAGCCGAACGATATACAAACAACGCCTTTTTTTCATCGTAGAAATAATCGTATATTTTTTGTATAGTTTGATTCGAAGAACGCCGCCGAATAGCCGCAAAGACCAACGCAATAATAGACGCTATAAAACTTAACAAAGCGATTGACGCTACGACGCTGCCAAGCGCGTTTGCTTTATGCGCTTTAAGTTTAGCGGGCGCGATAATATCAAGATTATTGTTTTTGTTTTGCAAAAATTCAATAATAAGCGTTTGCGTAGCTTCGGGAATATCAAATTTTATATCGTAATTTTTGGCAAGACCGTCCTCAATATACGGGGCGCTTTTATCGGCATACGGATTTAGCGTCTCTTGCGCGATTAGGTTATCGTCCGCGTATATTTTAACGACTACGCCGTCCGGCGCCTCCGAACTCAGTAGATCAACGTTACGATATTTATAAACGCCAAAAGTAAATTCGCCGCGCTTAGGGAACGAATAAATCTTATTGCTTTTTATGATAATACGTAAAGTTTCATCGTCTAATCTTAACGGCGGAAAGTTCCTAGTGTCTATAAAGTAACTTTTGCTTTTATTATGCTCGAAGTATTGCGCGCTTAAAGTCTCGATCGCGTATAAGGCAAAGATCGCTCCCGAACAAACGGCGATTATGATTAAGAATATGGGATTAAGCCATATACGCTTTGTTTGCATTACTTTGCTCCTCGTAAATTAAACACAAAAAACCGCTGTCCGCAGTAGTTGCATATAGTAAATATACACATACCGACAAACAGCGCGATATTATCTCTAGCGCTTTGCTCAAGCGCTTCTAGCAAATAATATATCATAGGCTTTGCGATCGAGTAAGCGATAACGTAACAGATCGCTATATTTAAAGCAAAAAGCGCAATTTGCCTTTGCGAGCGCTCTTTGTTTTCAAACGTCCAGCGTTTATTCATAAAAAAGCTAAAAACGCTGGCAATGATATAACTACTCGCCGAAGAGAGCCAATAGCCGCAACCAGCTAGGTTATAGAGTCCGAACATAATCGCCGCGCCCAATAATACGTTTGCGTAGCCAACCGCTACGAATCTGACTATTGATTTGTCCAATACTAAAGATTTAACTTTGTTGATCATTTTCACGATTTAGTCGCGCATAATTGGAAATAACAAAAAGCTCTTTAAGAGCGGCGTTTATAACCGCGCTATGTTCGCTAGAATTAAGATTTGGGTGTATTATAGCTTCGATGATTCCGTCGTTTGCCGCCCTAACGCCGTATTTTATAGCGTCAAAATCCATCATGCCCGTATAGCCTACGCCAATAACGCTATCATTGCTTCTAAGCGGTTTAACTATATGTTTTAGGTTTATTTTTGTGAATAGATTAAGCAAGGCTATTTTCACAATATTGATCGGATATTTGAGCGTAAATATCTTGCCTATGCAAGGGACAATATATGGTTTTTCATATTGCGTTCTAATAAACGAAATCTTATATTCGTTTGCAAGTTTGACCGCGATCTTAAAAATGGGGGTAATAGCGTGCGTATGTACGTGCGAATCAAGATGATCGATACGGCAAACGCTTCGCGCCCGCTCTATTTGAGCGCGAAATTCTACTTCGACGGCTTCCAAAAACCCTTTAGCTCTCGATCTAAGCAAAATGCCGATAAATCCTTTATTAAATAGTCCTTGCTTGTTGGTTAGCGCCGAAGCGTTTGTCAGCGATTGCCCTTCTATTATATTTAGATGAACGCCGACGCTAAGATTTGGACAACGCTTAATAATATCGACAGCCTCGTTAAACTCCTCGCCATTTACCATCAGACTCGCGCTTTTTAGAACGCCGCTATTGTATCCTTCGAGGATCGCCATATTACGAGAGTGGTTAAGACCCAAATCGTCGGCGTTTATAATCACAATTTTGCTCATTTTTGCTTGCGAATTATAAAGTGCGGACGGCGCTTCACCTCGCTATATGTTTTTGCCAAATATTCGCCTAATATACCGGTGGTGAAAAGCTGTACGCCAGCGCAAAACAGAACTATACAAACGGTGGAAGCCCACCCTTGCACCGGATCGCCGAACATCAGTTTGCGAACTATGATAAATATAACCGCGCATATCGAGAGCGCAAACAGGATAACCCCTAGTAACGAGGCAAAGGCGAGCAGTTTAGACGAAAAGGCGACAATTCCGTCCAGAGAGTATAAAAATAATTTGCGAAAAGACCATTTTGTATCGCCGCCGGCACGTCGTTGATTTTCGTAATGAAACCATTTTGTTCTAAACCCAATCCACTGAAATATGCCTTTAGAGAAGCGATTGCGCTCGCTTAACGATAACGCCGCATTCACATATTGCCTTGACATCATACGAAAGTCGCCCGCGCCGTCGATAATTTCCATATCGGATAATTTGTTTATTACGCGATAAAACGCGCGACTTAGCGCCGCGCGCAATTTTGAATCTCCCGTTCTTGTTCGTATCGTTCCCGCGCAGTCATATTCGCCGCTTTTGAGCGCCTCTAGCATAACGGGTAGCAAAGTTGGCGGATGTTGTAAATCCGCGTCGATTATAACGACAAAATCGCCCTTTGCCGCCTGCAAACCAGCCAACATCGCCGCCTCTTTACCGAAGTTTCGACTGAAAATTATGAAACGCGCTCGATCGTCTCTCTCGCTTAGCTCTTGAATTATTGTAGGAGTGTCGTCTAGCGAGCCGTCGTCGATGAAAATAAACTCGACGCTAACGCCCGCGCTTTCTAGCTCTTTAACCGCTTTGCTAATCTCTTCGTAGAAAAGCGGTATCGTCTCTTTTTCGTTGTAACACGGGACTACGACGGAAAGGACGACGCTATTTCCGCAAGCGAGGGGGGGGGGGGGGTGGATGGATAACTCTTCTTGCGCGACGGCGGCATTGCTCAACTTTCATCCTTGTAATTATGTTCTGCATTATAACGAAAACGTTTGATTATGGACGATAGTCCGCAATTGCCGCGACTTAAGGATATAATTTCCAAAAATTTTAAGGATAGCCGATGGATTTTGGAGCGCCCTACAAAAACGCAAACGTAAAAATTATGCTGCTTGGCGGCGGAGAGCTGGGCAAAGAGATCGCCTTCGAGGCTCAACGAATGGGTCTCGAAGTCGTCGCTCTGGATCGTTACGCCAACGCCCCCGCGCACCTCGCGGCAAACAAGGCATACGCGATCGACCTAAAGGATAAATCGCGGATATTAGAGATCATAAGAAGCGAAAAACCCTCGTTTATACTGCCAGAAATCGAGGCGATCAGCATAGAGGCGCTGATAGAAGCCGAAGCGGAGGGATACCGCGTCATACCAAACGCCCGCGCCGTCCAACTGACGATGAACCGCAGAGGCGTTAGAGAGCTTGCCTCCGAAACGCTCAAGCTGAAAACCAGCGCTTACAGATTTGTAAAAACCTACGACGAACTTGTCAAAGCCGCCGAAGCGATCGGCTATCCGTGCGTGATCAAACCCGTGATGAGCAGCAGCGGACACGGGCAGAGCGTCGCAAAAAGTTTCGCCGATCTCGAAAAGAGTTTCGATTTTGCGCAAAAGGACGCGCGCGGCGACGCGAGCGAGCTTATCGTAGAGGAGTTTATTCCGTTTGATTTCGAGATTACTCTGCTTACCGCGCGCACCGAAAACGAAACGCGCTTCTGTCCTCCGATCGGGCATATCCAAAAAGACGGCGATTACGTTTATAGTTGGCAGCCGACGGAGTTAAGCGCCAATGTTCGCGAAAAAGCCGAGTCGATCGCAAAGCGCGTTACGGACGCTTTGGGCGGGCGGGGCATTTTCGGCGTGGAGCTGTTTATCAAGGGCGAGGAGGTATATTTTAGCGAGGTCAGCCCGCGTCCGCACGATACGGGAATGGTTACGCTAATTACGCAAAGCCAGAGCGAATTCGCGCTTCATATTCGCGCCGTCTTAGGTTTGCCGCTTGGTTTTAGCCTGCTTACGGCGGGAGCGAGCGCGGCGTATAAAGCCCAAAACGAAAGCGCGAATCCGACGCTTGAGATACCGGACGAAATATTTAGCGACGACTCGTTTGTTCGGATTTTTGGCAAACCCGTAAGCCGCAAAGGGCGCAGGCTCGCGGTGGTGTTAACCGCCGGCGCGACAAGCCAAAAGGCGCTTGATAAAGCCAAAGCGCTGGTTCAGTTAATCAAAGATCGCTGATGGTTTCGCGCGTTAAATCGGCTAAAGATTGTCGATGGTTCTGCTAGGATCGACGGGATCGATCGGTTGCGCGACGCTTGACGTAGCCGCGCGTTTTAACCTGCCGATCGAAACGCTGATCGCGGGGTTTAACGCCGAGCGCCTAAACGAGCAGATCGGACGTTTTAAGCCGCGACGCGTGGCGGTCGCCGATCGCCAAAGCGCCGAAAAGATCGATTTCCCGAACGTCAAATACGGCGAAGAGGCGATCTTGGAGGCGATCGAGGAAAGCGAGAGCGAGCTTGTCGTGAACGCGCTCGTGGGATTTGCGGGTTTGCGCCCGACGCTAAAGGCGCTACAAAGCGGCAAACGGCTTGCCCTCGCCAACAAAGAGTCTCTGGTGTGCGCGGGCGCGTTTATCGACGCTAATAAGATTCGCCCGATCGACAGCGAACATTTTGGAGCGTGGTATCTCAATCCAAGCCGAGCGATCAAACGAATAATTCTTACCGCAAGCGGCGGCGCGCTTAGGGATTTGCCGATCGCTAAGATCGAAAACGCGCCGATCGAGCGCGTTTTGCGCCACCCGAACTGGTCTATGGGCGCGAAAATCACGATCGACAGCGCTACAATGGTCAATAAATTGTTCGAGCTTTTGGAGGCGCGATGGCTCTTTGATACGACGCAAATTGACGCGGCGGTTGAACGAAGCTCGTTTTTCCACGCGCTGATCGAGTTTGCCGACGGCTGTATGACCGCGCAAGCCTCGCCGACGGATATGCGTTTGGCGATAGCCTACGCGATTTTGGGCGAGTTAAACGATCCGATCGCGGGCGAAATAGACCTTTTTAGTTTGCCGCCTATTCGTTTCGAGCCGATCGAAACGGCGCGTTATCCCGTATGGGCGCTCAAAGGGACGCTGCTATCAACGCCCGAACTAGGCGTCGTTCTCAACGCGGCGAACGAGGCGGCGCTAAAGCGCTATCGATCCAAAGAGATCAGTTTCGGCGCAATCTCTCGCGTTATCTTAGCCGCCTTTGATCGCTTCAACGCGCCGCCCAAAACGATCGACGAGGCGCTCGCCCTACACGCCGAAGTTTACGAACGCGCCATAACTCAAAAGCCCTAAAATTACTGGCGGTATTAAATACCCGTTTTCACGCGTATGACAAGAAAGAGGCGATATAGCGCGCATTGTCATTCTCGTCCTCCCGTCATTCCCGCGTAGGCGGGAATCCATAGAAATAACGTAATGCGATTGTTTGTTGTCTTTACGAAATACCGGAAATGGATTCCCGCTTTGCGGGAATGACAGGGGGGCGGGGAATGACGGGATGGATGGGGGGAGGGAGGGGGACGACAATAGCGCGTCGGAGGGCTTGCGCGCCTCCTAGCCAAACAGCGGCAAATCGCCTGTCGGATTGCGCCGTCAGATTGAGGTTTGCGCGCCATTGCGAGCGGAGTATGCCCTAATCTATTGAAACGTTTGCCGCAACGCGGTTATATGAACACAATCATAAAAGGCAATAACAAGGACTTGTTTTGAAACGCTGACGCAGCGCGGCTATACGGGCAAATCGCAAGCGTAACGCGTCGGGGTTGTTGTTGGGGATTGTCGTCTTTAGCTCGCGGCTGTCCGCGCGAGTAAATTGCGACGCAAATAGAGTTGTTATTCAAGAATTGTCGCCTTTGACAGGCGGCTGTCCGCGCGATCGCTGTAGGAGCTCTTAAAGAAAGAGACTCGGATCGATCTCTTGTGGTTGCGCTTTACGAGAGGGTTCGTTGAAAAAAGGTAACGTTTATGCGGCATCTTGAACGCGCAAAAACGAAAAATTTGGCTCTAACCTTGTGACAACGCGGCTAATGGATCGCGAGTCCATAAGCCAAACCCAGCGTTACGGCAAGATCGCGGACGCTCGTATGCGGGAGACTGTTACCGCGCTTGCGAAGTCGATTCTGGAACGAGAGCGCGCTGGAGTCGCATTTTAAGCGACGTTTTTCACAAAAGTCGCTTTCTTTACATCGCCCTACAATCGCGCGAGTAAATTGCGACGCGCGCGAATAGAAACGCTATTCGAGAATTTCCGTCTTTAACTCGCGGCTATCCGTTCGTCCGCGATCGTCGATAACGCGGACGATAAAATTCCCGTTCCGCTTTGGCTCCCAAGAGAGCGACTCGCCTCGTTTCGCCGCGCCTATAAACTCGTCGCCTACAAACCAATAGAGCGTTTGCGTATCCGCGTCGCTTGCCGCCGAAAAAACTACGCGACGCTCGTTAGGCTTTGAAAGTCTGATCGCATAAACGGCGTTTTTAAGCGGAGAGGAGATCGATGGCGGCTCTCCCGCTATTGGCTGATTGCGGCAGGCGCTCATATCGGGAGGCTCCCTTTTGGGCAGCCCCGCTCTGCGAAACAAGGCGAGAATATCCGAGGCGTAAAACTCGAACACCTCTAATCTGGCGTTATCCAGGTTATTAAGCGAGCAGAGCGGCTTTTTCGTAGTTTTATCGATCCATATTGGGCGATAAACCGTATCGACTTTGATCGGCGAAACGCCCGGTATGAACCACGTATTAGCGCGTCTTTTGCACCACGCCGTAGCCAGATCGCCGCTGGAGAGGCAGACCTCGACTTTTTTAATCGTCGATGGAACGACGCGGTTTGGATCGACAAGTTTTCGCGTGGAGCGAAGCGCGCGGGAGATTGTGAAAAACAGCGGCGCGGCGCGCTGGGCGCCCACAAAAGCCGGATTTGGTCTGTTGTCAAAATTACCAATCCACACGACTAGCGCGTATTGCCCGATCAGCCCCGCGCACCACGCGTCCCTAAAACCGCGCGAAGTGCCTGTTTTCCAATAGATTGGCAAAGCGTCCGCCTCGGCGGGTATGCCGTCGATCCTAGGGGCGAAAGCGAGCATATCCAGCGTGATAAAACTCGCCTCGCGGCTAAGCAGCCTCTCGCCGCTTTCGGCTTCTTCGCCTATGCGGCTTACAAGCTCTTTCAGCGCGCCGCCGTTTGCCAAAAGCGCGTATAGCTTCGCCGTTTCCAGAGGCGTTACCTCGCCGCCGCCTAAAACCAAAGCAAGCCCGTAGTGCTCCTCGCTCGCCATTTTGGAGATTTTGGCGCGTTTTAGAAAGTCGTAAAAACTCGGCTCGCTTAGTTTGCTCGCCAAATAGACCGCGGGGATATTGCGGCTTTTTATCAGCGCCTGCCGCGCGCTAAGCGGACCCATAAACCCGCCGTCAAAGTTCTCCGGCTCGTAAGCGCCAAAGGACGAGGGAACGTCTTTTAACACCGTTTGCTGGTGAATAACGCCCTGATCGATCGCCAGCGCGTAGATAAACGGCTTTAGCGCGCTGCCCGGCGATCGCTTGGCGCTCAAGCCGTTAATGCGTCCGGAGATCGCGTCGCTAAAGTAATCCGCCGAACCCACCGCCGCGACGACGCGCATATTTCTCGTATCGACCAAAACCGCCGCCGCGTTATGAACGCCCAGAGAGGCGTTTTGCCGTATATGATTTTTTATGTGCGTTTCTAATAGCGTCTGCAGATCGGATTCGATCGTCGTTCGCGTAACCTGCGGCGATCTGCCCGCCATATAGTCCTCTCGCGCGAGCGCCTCCACAAAGTGCGGAGCGCGAAAAGGCATATCCTCGATCCGCCTCATCTTGAAGGGCAGTTCAAACAGCGCCGCCGTCTCGTCGTCTATCTCAAACTTCGCGCGATACTCGGCGAAAAGATCGTTTCGCGCCTCGAATAGCCCTTTGCCGGCGTAGCCCGTGTTTTTATCGATCCGCACCGTCGGCGATTGCGGAATAACGGCTAACGTTAGCGCTTCGGTCAGCGTAAGCTCGTTCAGCGGCTTGTCAAAGTAGATCAGGCTCGCCGCGCCCGCGCCTTCGATATTGCGTCCGTATGGCGCATAGTTCAGATAAGCCTCTAATATCTCCTTTTTCGAGTATCTCGTCTCTAGCCACGTCGCGCGCGCGATCTGCTCCAGCTTGCCGCCGATCGTCTTAGTGTTGAGCTTGTAGCGCATTCGGACAAGCTGCATAGTAAGCGTCGATCCGCCCTGTCTGTCGCCGCCTTTCACATAGGTTACCCACGCGCCGCGCGCCAAACTAAACGGATTGAAGCCGAGATGATAGTAAAAGTAGCGATCCTCGCGCAGTAGCGTCGCGTCGATCAGCGTTTGAGGCGTTTGACTTAGCGGCGTCCAAAGACGGAAGCGATCGTCTTTGGCGAGCGTAAGCCGCAGCAAAGCGCCGTTAGCGTCGTAGTAAGCGGCGGAAAAAAGCAGATCGTTTTGCAACGGCTCTTTGGGAAACAGGCGCGGCAGATAGACGATCGCCAACGCTATCGCCGCGATTACCGCCGCGTTCGAGACAAACGCCCATACGCGACCCAGCGCGCGCCTAACGACGCTCCCCTTGCCGCGCGCGCGTTTATCCGTCGCGTTTGCCCCCGCAAACTCTCCGCGCTTAGGCGACAATCGTTTAACGCGCCTAAACAACGCCGATCGCGCTCTATTCGGCGGCTTTTACGACAATTTTGCCGCTGCCAAGACCAAGCGCTTGAATCTCTCGATCATACATCGCCTCGGCGAAGATCGGCGCGGTCTCGTAAATGCCCGCGTTTGTCGCCTTGATCTGATAGCTAAAGCTCGCCGTGTCGCGTCCTACCTCGCCGTAGAGCAATACGCGATCCTCTCTCGCGTCGGAGTAATCCAAGTAAAAATTATCGACGCTTGTCGCAAACGGCGACACATAGCCTCTATATCCGCTCGCTCGCTCCTCTCGCCCGTAGTCCTCGTCCTCGTCGTATTCTTCGTCGTTATCCTCGCTCGAAGCCCGCGCGTTAGAGGTTTGCGGGACAATCTCAAAGCCGCCCGGAAGCAGATCGATAATCGCGGTGTTGCCGATCGCGTTGGGACCTAACGCCTTGACGCGAACCGTTACATTGATCACGTCGCCCACGACAATCTCGTTAATTTTCTTACCGTTCGCGTCCGCGTATTCCCGATAGACTTCCAACCCTTTTTTGATAGGCTCTTTAGGCAAGACGCGCTCGTAACCCTCCTGCGAAACGACATACCACGCGCTGGCGCCTTCGTTTTTGAAGATGATCTCGCGATCGTCTTTTGTGAAAGCGCCCGAAACAATTACGCCCTCTATTTTGCCGATGTCGCGCGTTTGATTGGCGGCGTTTTTCGCCGCGATCGAAAGCGCCTCGTCGCTGGGCGAGCTTAGCTTGCCAAAACTATCCAAAGCCAGAGCGCACCACGCCGCCGAAACCGTCGTGTAGCGGTTCTGATGCAAAGCCAGAGCTATATTCTCAAGCGCCTGCGGCGGAACATCCGCCGCTTTTTCAGGAAAGTGCTTGCCGATCAAGTAGATAGTCGTCGCATTGACCACGAGCGGATCGTAGTAATCTCTCGACCACCACGCGGCGGTATAGGCGCGCGCAAGCGCGTTCCACTGCTTCTGCATCAGCGCGTCGGCTTCTTTGTCCATCTTTAAGAGTTTGTAGGTCGCCGCGAGATAGAGCGCCGCCGGATCGTTTTCATAGGTCTGCTCGTAATGCAGTTTTAACGCCGAAAGCGTCGAGTTTAGGTGGTTTGTCGTTACCTGCCCCTGCCTTGTAAGCAGATAGATCGCGTAAGCGCGCATTCTAAGACCGCCTAAATCCTCGATCGATCTGTCCGCCGCCAACGACGATAGGTAGTTGTTCAACCCCGTTAGCAAAGAGACGTTTATCTGTTTGCCGCGCTCTTTTGCCTCGATCAGAAAATTAACCGCGTAGGCGCTCACAAACCGATCGCCCGAATAGGTCGTCTCCCATAAGCCGACCGCGCCCCTAGAGTTTTGGCGCGATTGCAAAATGCTCGAAACGCGCGATAGTTTTACCTCCGCGCTCTCGCCGCTCAGCGCTTTTTGATACGGCTCTACGACCAACGAGGCTAACGCGCCGCTGACAAGCTGTTCGGAGCATAGGTGCGGGTAGTTGTAAAGATAGGTCGTTAGCGCGTTGGAGAGAATTAGCGGCGATCGCGAAACAAAGGCGTTTCGTTTTGCGAAAGCCTCGTAAAGATCGCGATCGTTTTGCACGCTCTCCTCGCTCGAAGCCATTCGCTTAGCCTGACTCGCCGCTCTTAGCGGGACTAACGGGCGAACGGACGTCGTGGCGATTCTTTGCGCCGAGTAGGTTTTGGGTCCGTTCGCGTAAGAGGCTTTGAATATCAACTCCGCGCCGCCAAGCTCTTGAGTAGCCCTAACCTTAAAGCGCGCGAAAGCCTCTCTCTGCGGCGCTATGTTAAGCGCGACCTCTTTTTCGCCCACGATCTCCAGACGTTTATTGACGCTCAAGGTTAATTTGATGGGAACCGCCTCGTCTTCGGGCAGACCCTCTATGTTGTTGGACAGCCCCGCCGTAACCTCAAACTCGTCGCCCGGCGCGGCGGTGAAAGGCGCGTTTGGCGTGATAACGAAATCGTCGCGCACGACCACGCTCGTCTGCGCCGCGCCTATTTTGCCCGCCGATACGATCAGCGCCATCACGCGCAACCTGCCGTTAAAGTAATCGGGCGTTTTCCACTCGAAACTCTTTTCGCCGTCTATATCCACGACGCCGCTCCAAAACGCCACGGGCTTTTCCACCTTGCGCTTAAACGGATTAAGCTGACGGCTGGCGGACGGCGACGAGTCCTCAGCAAAATCGTCGCCGCTCGGTTGCGCGGCGAGCCGTTCAAAGCGGCTAAACTCCGGCAAAATTAGGTCGAGTATCTGCAAGCTCTCCACGCCGAGCGCTTTCTTTTGGAAGAAGAAGTTAAGCGGATTAGTAAAAGCGTAGCCCGCCGCTTGCAATATGCCTTCGTCAACGCCGAACACGATCGCCTTTTGTCTGCCCTGCGTGGTCAGTTTTACGGCGATCGGCTGCGCGGGCTTGACAAGCGCGGGCGCGTCAAGATTGGTTTGCGCTCTTTTATCGTCCAGCGAGACTCTAAACGGCGCCACCGCGTAGCTAAGCGGGCTGACAAACACCTCGTCGCTATTAAAATCGCGGACAAACTGCACGTTTACATAGCCGTTGCCGACAAGATCGCGCGGAACGCTAATCGTCTCTATCGCGCTTGTAGTCGTCGTCTTAAACCACTTGAAGGCGTATATTTTGTCTTTTTCTATCGTGATTAGACCGCTACCCGCATAAGGCGCCGTAATCGCAAGCTCGATCTCCTCGCCGTTTTTATACTCTTGTTTGGAGAGTTGAAGTTCGAGTTCGGAGTTGCGCTCTTTGGAGCGATCGACGTTCGCCTCGCCCGCTATCGCGTAGTAGGTTTTATACAGAACGTCGCCGCTTTTGTTTTTCACCAGCAACTTGTAACCGCCCGGCTTTGCCGTATCGATCCTGTATGGCGATCCCGCTTTGGCGATCGCGAAGGGTTTGTCGCCTTGCGAAACCTCTACCAGTTTGGATTGATACTTATAAACGCCGCTATCTTGCATCGTCAAGACGGAAATATACTTTTGCTCCCATATCTCCAGCGCAAGATCGTTTAAGGCGATCTGCTCTAGTTTGGGATCGACCGCCGCGAAGGTAAGCGATCGCTCCGTATTTTTCTTGATATAGTTCAGATCGCCGTCGGGTTTCGCGCCCACGAGATAGTCGTTAGGCGAAACGATCGCGCTTACGCTCGCCGCCACGCTTCTGCCCGCGCCCTGCTCGAACACTTCGGCAAACAGCGTCATCTGATAGCTTGCGCGCTCGTGCGACTGATTGATTAGCGGCAACGAAGTCTCGCCGTTTTGATCGGTTTTTCTCTCTTCTAAATCAAACTCGAAACGATTATTTGTCGCGAGCGAATCGTAAAAACTATAGCCGGCATACTCTTTGAAACTAAACGCCGTCGGATTCAAGATCGCTCTCGAAGCCACGCGGCGGTTTTCGGCGGGCGTTCCGAAAAGGTTCTCGGCTTTTACGACCGCTTTCAGCTCGTCGGGCTTGAACCAGCCTTTTTTCAGTCTAGGTAGAAGACGCAGATCGATCTTGGTTTTGTCGGGCTCAAACTCTCTTAGCGCGATAGTCGTCCCGCCCAGATAAACGCCCGCCTTCTTTCTGTCTCCGTAACTAGGCGAAACGATAAGTTGAACGCTCCAGTTGCCCGTCGGCGCGTTTTCCGGAGTTTCAAACTCGATCTCGTTCAAGCCGCTTTCGTCGAGCCTAAGGTCCCTGCGCGTAAATTGCTGCCCTCTAGCGTCATACACGTTCGCCACGACGGGAATGCCGTTAAACGGAATATCCCAATCCTGCGCCCGCACGATCGAGGCGATATGCACGTTCTCCCCGGGTCGATACAGTCCGCGATCGCTAAATATATAAGCGGTTAATTTGCCGCGCTCGGGAGAATCAAACTCGCCGCCTACGTCGAAGCGCGAATAGTCCAAGACGCGATCGTAGCCGCCGTAACTTGTAAAGGGCAGGAAGGTCGAGTCGTCCTCTTTTTGAGCCAGATACATAATCGGCGTTTTTTCATTCTTCAAATGCTCTAACGAGCCAAAACGCGCTCTGCCGACCTCGTTTGTAACGGCGGTCGCGACGGGCTCGCCGTTGCGTCCTAACACCGAAACTTTGACGCCTTCGACGGGCGTTCCGTCTCTGACCGATTGCGCGAATATGTCGCGCGAGCCGTCCGCCGATCGTTTGGCGATCAGGGCGAGATCGGAGACAACCACAAGCCGCCGTCCGCCGGAGCCATAGTTTTCCGTGCTGTTGTTATCGGGATTCCATGCCGAAAGCGTTAGCAAGAAAACGCCTGTAAGCTCTTTGCCAGATCCAAGATAGCGATCGAGATCGATCGAGTTATACGAAACTTTGCCGCTCGCCGTTCGCGGCAATCTTTGCAGGTGGGTAAAGTTTTCTATGAAATAGCCCTGTTTGCCGTAGTCAAACCGAAGCTCTTGAAAATTGTAACCGCCGCTTCCGAAATTGATCAGGTGGTGTAGTTGCGTCGGGATTACGCGATCGATATCCAATCTAAGCCCCGCGGCGTTTCTCGTCGCGACCGCGATTTTGCGCTCGCCCTTGAGCGAGAGCAAAGAGCCGGAGGCGGCAAATTTAATCGTCTTTGGAAACTCTGGGATACGAAAGGCGTAACGCAAAGCGTCTTTTGCTTTGTAGCCGCCTACGGTTACAATGTTTTTGCTAATTGTTAAATATATGTATCTATTTGGATCGCCCTTATATTTGAAACTGACCAGTTTTTGCGCGCCGCTATCCGTATCGTCAAGCGTCAGCTTCATCGGTTGCGAGAGCGCTAAAATCTCGTCGGTTATATCGTCGTTCGCGCTCCAGCGATAGTCTTTTTGCGAGACTTTGCGGGGATCAGGGTGATCTTTGGGCAAGAGCCACGCTTTTACCTCTTTGGCGATCGCCGTCGGCTCTACTCCATCGACAAGCGCGATCGCCAACACCTGCGTCTGTTCGTCGTTCTCGCCTTCGGCAAGCGTCAAAAAGGCGTTTTGCACGACTTGACGGTAGGGGCTAGGCACGCTTATCGACACGTTTTTAGCATCGCTTGTCGCTTGCCCGCCCAGCGAAGATTTGACCCCTTTGGCTATGTTGAGAGCCATATAGCTATCAACTTCGGGAAGGGTTACAAATTCGCTTCTGACCCACGCGCGCAGTTTTTTCTCGTCGTATTTGACGACGAATTTGAAAGGTTTTGGCGCGATCTTATATTTATCGGGCGCTTGCAGTTGCATCGTAAGCGCCTTTTCAAAACTCGCGGGATCGACGGGGTAGTTAAACGAAACCTCGTAGATCGCGTTTTTCTCGCTCGGTTTTTCGGGGTTTTGATACAACTCTCTTTGGGCGAAACTATAGCTGAACGGCTCGACCGTCCATGCGTATTCGCTCCGAGATAAGTCGTAGTCCGACGCGATTAGCGTTTTTGGATCGAGCTTAACCTCGTAGCGTTGTCCAACCTGCCAATCTACGCTTGGCTGGAAAACCAAATAGCCCGAGTTCGCCCACGTCCAGTTGCCGTCGATCGACGGCGACACGCTCGCGCCCTGCGTAATCTGTTTGCCTACGTTTTCTAGCGGCGCCACGCCGGCGGCAAAGCTAATAGCTAAGGGATAAATCGAAACTTGCGTTTGAGAGTAATCGGTTCTAGACGGCGCGTAAAAATACGCGTTAGCCGTGATCTGCTCCGTCGGAGCGACGTCGATCGGTTTTGGACGGTTGTCGTACCAGACGTAACCGACATACGAGCCGGCGGCAATCGCAAGCGCCGCTACGACGACGACCGCGCTTAACGTCTTGTGCGCGGCGATCTTGCCCCCCGCAAAGCCCAAAGCTCCGCCGACAGCCCTTAGCCACGGCGGACTTTGCCAATTAACGCTGCCAAATACGCCGCGTAAAATCCATTTCGCGACGCGCCAAATAAACGACGGAACTCTTCCCAAAAAACGCAAAACTTTCATCGTCTTCCCTTAACTGAATAGGTCTTGCGTATTGTATATAATCTAGCCTTGCCGCGCGTTAAACGTAATTTGAGTTAATCGGCTATCGTTCGCAAAGCCGATTTTGCGTATGCTTTCGCAAATACTTTAACAAAAGGTTGGCAATGGCGCCGTTTAGCATTTTTCTGATTTGCATAGCGATTGTAATCGTGTTGACGATTCTCAAAGGGATCGTGATCGTTTCGCAAGCCGAAGTGCGCATGGTCGAACGATTGGGCAAGTTTGATCGCGAATTAAAAGCGGGCTTTCATCTGATTGTGCCGTTTATCGAGCGGGTGGCGGCGATTCTTAGCACAAAAGAGCATATCATCAATATCCCGCGTCAACCTGTGATCACGCGCGATAACGTAACGATTCATATCGACGGAATCGTCTTTATCGCCGTAACCGAACCGTATAAAACCACCTACAACGTTACCAACTATCAGTTGGCGGTTTCAAACCTCGCGCTAACGACGCTTAGAAGCGAGATCGGCGCGATGACGCTAGACGAGATTCTATCCAATCGCGAACATATCAACTCGCGTATCTTGGTTATTTTGGACGAAGCGGGCGCAAACTGGGGGACGAAGGTTACGCGCATCGAGATTAGCGACATCGCCGTGCCGATCGAGATTCAAGAGGCGATGAGCATGCAGATGAAAGCCGAACGCGAAAAACGAGCGATCGAGCTTAAAGCGCAGGCGGACAAAGAGGCGGTGATCCGATCGTCGGAAGCCTATAAAGCCGAGCAGTTTCTAAAAGCCGAAGCGATCGAGAGAATGGCGGACGCGCAAGCCTTTCAGGTCAGGGCGATCGCCAAGGCGCAACAGGAGGCGATCGAGGTTATCGCGACGGCGATTGGTCAAAACGCGCAGTCGGCGGAGTATCTGCTGGCAAAAGATAGGATCGCGGCGTTTAACGAACTTGCCAAAAGTCCGAGCAAAGACAAGATCGTCGTGCCTTACGAAGCGGTCGATCTAATCGGAGCTTTGACGGTTTTTGGCGATACGCTCAAAAAAACGGTCGCCAAATCTTAAACTAAAGGGCAAAAATGGAGATCGGCGCGTGGGTGTTGATCGCGGGCGCGGCGCTGATCGCGCTGGAGCTTGCGACGGGCGGATTTTTCTTGCTTTGGTATGGAATAGGGCTTGCGATCAGCGGCGCGGTCGGCTGGGCGATTGGAAGCGATAAATGGGCGTGGCAGATTGCGATCGGACTCGCGATCGGTTTGGCGTTAATGATCGTCTTTCGCAAGCGGTTGGTTCGCAAACGGCGCGACGAGCCCAAAGACGAGTTTTTGCTTGAAGAGGGCGAAGGGACGGTTAAAGACGACGTTTTGGTCGAGTTTCGCGGCACGCTGTGGCAATACGACGCGCCTGACGGGGCGCGGTTTGCCGCCGGCGAGCGGGTGAACGTCCGCCACGCTTCGGGATTGCGCGTTTTTATCGAGAAAAAGAAGGAGCGCAAATCGGCTTGATCGCGCCCGCCGAATCATTGGCGAGCCGCCGCGCCGTTTTTAACGCAAGAGCGCGATCGGCGGCGGCAAAGCCAAATTAAACATAACGGAAACAAGAGGGCTGATCGCCGACTATCCCGAAACGTTTTTGGAGTATGAACTCCTCTTTGCCGTCGGCGCGAATTAAGCCTTGCCAAATAGCGCCGACGTTGCGATTAACGCGGCGGTATCCGTCCGTAGCGGATAATAAAACAATATCGTCGCCGCGCTATAACGATATAGAAAAACTATAAGAGATAATAAATGCCGCGCAACGCTTTTGCGGCGCCATTAGCGCATACGATCGCAAAGCGCGGGTTTGCTCGCCAATACAAATAAGCGCGAATCTTGATCCTATTATTATCCCCGCAAGAAAGCGTTCGCCCGCTTTAGAAAAAAGCTATTCTTTAGCGCGATCGGCGCGTTTGGCGTAAATTGGGCTATTTGTCGCGCTCCTCGTTTTTTGCCCGTCAATGGCGCGCGGTTAAAAAACGCAAATATAAGTATAATACCGCGCAAAAATCAGGCGAAAAGTTTTTTGATGGCAAAAAAGGCGTTTATCACGGGCATCACGGGGCAGGACGGATCGTATTTAGCGGAGTTCTTGCTTGAAAAAGGTTATGAGGTTTATGCGATTATGCGCAGATCGAGCGTTTTTACGACGCAACGTATCGAGCGTTTTTTCACGCACCCGCGATTGAAAATACATCTAGGCGATCTAACCGACTCAAGCAACCTACACTCTTTGCTCTCCAAAATCCAGCCCGACGAGATATACAACCTAGGCGCGCAAAGTCATGTCGGCGTTAGCTTTGAAGTGCCGGAATACACCGCCGAAGTCGATGCGATCGGCGCTATTCGCATATTGGACGCGATCAAAGATTTGCATCTTAAACCGCGTTTTTATCAGGCTTCCACTAGCGAGCTTTTTGGCGGACTTGCGCATACCGCGCCGCAAAGCGAAACCACGCCGTTTTACCCAAAATCTCCATACGGCGCGGCGAAACTCTACGCCTATTGGATAACGATCAACTATCGCGAATCGTATGATCTATTCGCGTGCAACGGCATTCTTTTCAACCACGAAAGCCCGCGTCGCGGCGAAACCTTCGTAACCAAAAAGATAACTAAAGCCGTCGCCAATATCCGCAAAGGCAAACAGGAGCGGCTTGTTTTGGGCAACCTTAACGCCAAGCGCGACTGGGGTTACGCCAAAGAGTATGTCGAGGCGATGTGGCTAATGCTTCAACAAAATACGCCTAGCGATCTGGTAATCGCCACGGGCGAAACGCATACGATCCGCGAATTTGTCGAACTTGCGTTCGCGCAGATCGGCGTTGAAATCGTCTGGCGCGGAGAGGGGATAAATGAAAAAGGAATCGATCGCGAAAGCGGCAAAACGCTAGTCGAGATCGACGCTAGATATTTTCGCCCCGCCGAAGTGGAGCTACTATGCGGCGATCCTAGCAAAGCGCAAAAACTGCTTGGCTGGAAAGCGAAAACAATGTTAAAAGAACTCGTAAAACTGATGGTGGAATACGATCTGCGGCACGACGACTACGGCGGCGAAGAGTAAGCGCGACGAGCAAAGTCAAACGTTAATATAACCGCTTCTATGCGCGCGATCAACGTAAATTGTTATTAGGCAATTGTAAAGCGTCTAGCCATAGCATAAACGCTTTGCTTTAATCGATCTATTTATTAACGCTAGACCCCAAAAACAATTTCATTTGACAAAGCGCCGCAAATACCGTTCGCTTGTGAGCGCTAAGCCCTCTTTTAGCGGTATTTGCGCCGAAAACCCCGCATTCTAAACTACTTTTTATTGACTTTATCTATCAATTGATCGTCGCGATCTACGCCAAAACATTTCAAGCCCGCTTTAGAAAGCGTCAAGCCCAGCGGCAAACCTACTCGTCCGGTTCCTACAATCGCCGCGTCATACTTAAAAGAATCGCTCATTTTTTTCTCCCTTAGGATTGATCTTTGCCCTGATAGCGTTCAAGAAAATCATGGTATGCCTTTGCTACGCCCGTTTTAAGCGGTATCTTATATTTCCAACCAAGCGCGTTTATTCGCGAAACGTCTAGTAGTTTTCGCGGCGTTCCGTCCGGTTTGGAAGCGTCAAATACAATATCGCCTTTGAAGCCGACCATATCCATTATTGTCTTAGCTAATTCGCCAATTGTTATATCTTCGCCGCAACCGATGTTGTATAGTCCGTTATCAACGCCTTTTTCCATTAAAAACACGCATGCGTCCGCTAGATCGTCCGCGTCTAGAAACTCGCGTTTAGGCTTGCCGCTTCCCCATACGACAAGCTCGCTGTCTTCGCGCGACTTGGCTTCGTGCGCTTTACGGATTAACGCCGGCAAAACATGGCTATTCGCCAGATCGTAACGATCGTTTATCCCGTAAAGATTGGTCGGCATTACGCTAAAAAACCGCGTCTTATATTGCGCGTTCATGCTTTCGCATAGTTTTATGCCGGCGATTTTGGCAATCGCGTAAGGCTCGTTTGTGTATTCCAACGCGCCAGTTAATAGATACTCCTCTTTGATCGGCTGTGGACACTCGCGCGGATATATACAACTAGAACCCAAGAAACACAGATCGGCGATTCCCGCTAAAAACGCGCCGTAAATAACGTTGGTTTCAATTTGAATATTTTCGTAAATAAAATCGGCGCGATATATATTATTGGCGTTAATGCCGCCCACCTTCGCCGCCGCCAAAAAGATAAAATCGGGCTTTTCGGCGTTAAGAAAAGCGCGAACCGCCTTTTGATCGAGCAGATCCAATTCGGCGCGGGAGCGGAGGATCAGATTATCGTAACCGCCGCGCCGCAAACGGCGGACAATCGCCGATCCGACCATGCCGTTGTGCCCCGCGACATATATTTTTTTGTTAAACATATAGGTTAGCCGCGCTTATTATTGATTTGGTAACGCGCGATTATAGCGGCTAAACGATTATGTCAGTTCGTTTTAAACGCTTTTGCGATTCTGCCAAATCCAAAAGCGCGGCGGCTTTGGCGAAGCGCGTCGCGATCGCACGAGGCGACCAGAATGCCTTCGCGATCGTCGAGCGAATTTTCTATCTCTCCAAACGGATTGCAATATAACGAATTGCCGTAAAATATCCAAGGCTCTAGCTGCTTGTCGCCGCCATACGATCCGATTCTGTTCGCGCGGATCGCGTAACAGCCGCCGCTAAACGCCCGCGACTTGCACAACGTCTGCCATCTAGCAAACGATTCAAAGGCGCACACCGACGAAACGATCGCTATATCCGTCCGCGCCGCAATCATCTTGTGCCACAATAGATCAAAGTGTAGCTCAAAACCAAAAAGCAATCCTATACGAAAACCGTTATAGGTAAAAATCGTCGGTTTCAGCTCTCGGCGATCGTTGGCAAAAAAAGCGGCTTCGTTCCAGTGCGGATAGTCGATTAGTATCTGCTGATCGTAACGCCAAACGCGATCGGGGCTAAAGCGATAAAGACTCTTATACGGCTTGGCGCCGATAACGCGAATAAGCGGAGCGATAATCGTAATTTTGTATTGCTTTGAAAGTTTAGATAGATTTTCATACTGCTGCGCGCCGCGAGTTTTTATCTCGGCGACGGGCGCTTTTTCGATCTCCTTGAAAAACGCTCCGCAAACGTATTCGGGCAAAACCGCTATGCGCGAACCGTGATTTTTTGCTTGGGTAAGCAAGTAATCCAGCCGCGCCGAACCCAGCGCAAGCGCGTCGATTTGCAAAATAGCGATATTAACCGTTTGAATTTTGAAGCTCCTCGTATTCTAGTTTCGCGTTTTCAAGCAGTTTCGCCGCCTCGTCCAGCAGCTTTTTGCCCTCTTTGAATAGCGCGGTAGCCCTATCTAGCGGCAGATCGCTTTTGTTTAGCTCCGTCAAAATCGCTTTGGCGGCTTCAATTTTTGCTTCGTAGCTCTGATTTTCTTCCATAATCGCTCCCATATATCGGCAAGAACGCGCTAATGTTAGCCAAAAGCGATTGAATTAACCAAACGCGGCTATTGACGATCCAAAGCAAAAATCAAGTGAATAAACGCTAGGATTTCTCATCTAAAAACAAAGAGGTCGCGATGAAAAAGACGTTGCTGTGCGCGGTAGCGCTGGCTTCGCTGGCGTTTGGCGCAAACATTGATAAAAGTTTGCTGGTAGGAAAGAGATGGCTCTGCTCCGAAACAATCGAGTCTGGCGAATTTAGCGGTTGGACAAAGTTTAACAAAGACGGAACATTTTCGTTGTCCGCTTCGTTAAATATCAACGGAGCGCAAAAATATACGATGAAAATCGAAACGACCGGCGATTGGAAGCTAAACAAAGACAAGCTCTTTACCAAAGACAAAACATTTAAGGCGACCAGCAAAGAAAATCCGCAAGCCGCCAAAGCCTACGAGACGTTATGGAAAATAGGCTCCGAGCAAAACGAGGAGGAAGATTACTCTATTATAACAGGGCTGACAAGCTCAAAGCTGACGCTTAAAGACGCCGATTCTGACGAAGAGCGCGTCTGCGTCGCTAAATAAAGCGGCGCGCCGATCGCTAAAATTAAGAAAACGTTAATCTGTAAAACCAATATCGGCGCGGCTTAGGCAAGTTGCGATAAAGGGCTAAAGGCTGGTGAAATACGCTAAAACAAGAATTAGGTTGACAGCGAGGTTAAAAGCGCGGCGGGAGCAAACGAAGCTAAGAGGCGGCAAACCGCTATACGCCGACGAAAAGTTCGCCGCAATATCCAAAACGATAGATCGGCGAAAACGCTACCGATCGGCGCGATCGGTTTTTTAGGCAAGCGCGGCGATCTCTTTTTGCGCGTATTCCATTAGCCCGCCCGCATCGACAAGCTCTTGCATAAACGGCGGCGGGGGGATAAATTTATAAGTTTCGTTTTTGGTGAGATTTCTAACCTCGCCGGTCGCGTTATCCACCTCGATCTGATCGCCGTTTTCAATGCGATCGGCTTGCTCGACTTCGTAGATGTAAAGCCCCGTGTTAAAGGCGTTGCGGTAGAAGATCCGCGCGTAAGATTTCGCGATCACCGCCGCTATGCCAAACGCCTTGATCGCCACGGGCGCGTGTTCGCGGCTTGATCCGCAACCAAAATTATCCAGCGCGACGATATAGTCGCCCTTTTGCGCTTTTTTCGTAAAATCCGGGTCTGCGCCCTCAAGCAGATGCGCGGCAAGCTCTTTTGGCTCCGACGTGTTCAAGTAACGCGCCGCTATAATCAAATCCGTATCGACATTAACGCCAAAACGCCAAGCGGTAGCCATAGACAAATCCTTGCGTAAAATAAAACGCGATTTTAGCCTATTTCGCCGAAACTAGCGCGTTAGCGTTTCAAGCCATTGACGGCGCTTAGCATTTCGTCGCTCGTGGTGATCGCCTTGCTGCCCGCTTCGTATGCGCGCTGACCCGTGATCAGATCGGTCATCTCATCGACAAGCTGCACGTTTGAAAGCTCCAAGAAAAGCTGGCGCGTCTGCCCAAAGCCGTTTAAGCCTGGTTGCCCCACAACCGCGTCGCCGGAAGCGGTGGTGTTGACGTAGTTGTTATCGCCCAAAGAGTGCAAGCCCGCGGGGTTGATAAAGTTGGCTAACTCAAACTGCCCTATTTGCGCGCTTTGCGTCTGCCCCGCCTGCATTACGCTGATCGTGCCGTCCGCGCCGATCGTAAGCTGCGTGGTATCGGCGGGGACTACTACCTGCGGCAGAAGCGGATAGCCGTCCGCGGTTACGATCGTCCCGTTTTCGTCGAGCTTGAACGCGCCCGCGCGCGTGTATGCGGTCGTCCCGTCGGGTAGCTGGATTTGGAAAAATCCGTCGCCGCTGATCGCTACGTCTAGTTGATTGCCCGTCTCTTTGTAGTTGCCCTGCGAAAATATCTTTTGGATCGCCGTCGGACGAACGCCAAGCCCCACCTCGATTCCCGTCGGGCTGATCGTCGTGGCGCTAGAGCTTGTGCCGGCATATTCCATCACCTGATACATCAGATCTGCAAATTCGGCGCGCTGCTTTTTGTAGCCCGTGGTATTGACGTTGGCGATATTGTTGGAAACCGCGTCGATCGATAGCTGTTGCGCCTTCATTCCCGTAGCGGCGGCGTATAGCGAACGAATCATCTGTTATCTCCTTTAGGCTTTGATCGCGGCGAGTTTGTTGATCGCGTCGCCGTTGATTTCGTTCATATGGGTATCCATCGCCTTTTGATACATGCCCACAAGACGGTTTGTCTCTATCAGCGCGGTCATCTCGCTAATAGCGTTTACGTTGGATTTTTCCAAAAACCCTTGCGCCGTCAAAAATTGCCCCTCCGCGTTGATAGGCTCGGCGTAGCCTTCGGCGCTTTTGAAGTAGTTATGCCCTACTTTCTCAAGCCATTTTGGATTGTCGAACCTGACGATCCTTAAAGCGGCGATCTCCTCTTGCTCAAGCAGGTTTTCTTGATTTTGCGCGTAAAACGTCCCTTCGGAATTAAGCGTGATCTTGCGATCGACGGGCAGTTGGATCGCGGCGTTATCGGCGCTTAACACCCTAAAACCCTCTTTGGCGATCAGGTAGCCCTCGTCGTCGAGCTTAAACGAGCCGTCGCGCGTGTAGCGAACGCCGTTTGGCGTTTCAACGACGAAGAACAGATTGGGGCTTTGCAACGCGACGTCAAGCGGATTTCCCGTTTGGAGCATGGCGCCTATATCGTGATCGGTGTATTCCTCTACAACCTGAGGAACGCGGGTCGTCGCGCGGTTTAGGTGTTGCGATCCCTCTCGCGTATGGTTGCGAATGGGCAGAACGTCGTGCGTCTCCTTATAAAGGCGCATATAATCGCCGATTACAATATCGTCGCGCTTAAAACCCGCCGTGTTGATGTTGGCGAGGTTGTTAGAGATAACGTCGAGGCGGTTAAACTGCGTTACCATACCGCCCGTATTGCTGTAAAAACCCGTTTGCATTCAGCGCCTTTCGCCGTTAATCGCAACTAAACAGCAAACGCCGTTCCGTTTTTACGATTTATCCCCCGACAAAAGGCGCCGCCCGCGCTAAGCGGCTTAGTTAGTTGGTCGGCTACAGAAGCCGCGAAAACGACGGCAAAAGCAGAGATCGCCGCGTTGGAAAGCTAAGCGTCGGCGCTTAAGCGTTAATTGTTCAGCCAATTGGCGAACTCGGCGCAGGTTCCGCTAAACTTGGTTGTTTTATTATCGCCGTCTATGTAATCGACCTTTACGGCGCCGCTTCCAAAAACAATGTTGATCTTCTGAAGGGAGGTTTCAGACCTCGATATGTTATGCTCGCCCGTTTGAGTTTCTATTCCGTCCTCATAATCGCAATCATACCCTCCAACGTTTTTGCTCGTATAATAGGCTACGCGATGGTTTCCGACCAATCCTCTATGGATGAAAATTTGATTGTCGAAATCCTCGTACTCGTAATAATTGACGACTCCAGACGAATAAATATCGCCTGTTTTAAAGTATATTATCGACGTAGCGGTGGCGTTGTTCCAACTATAAATCTGTTCTTCGTCGATATCCGTATGCTCATAACTTCCGCGAGAGCTTGCATATAAGGGAAAAACGGACAGAAAGGCGTCGCCTTGCTCAAAACCGCTTAAGCGAATATCGTATAAATCCTCGTCGTCGCACAATAAGTTGTCAAAGAAAAGTTTGTCGCCCTGAAATTTATCGAGCCCGTTCAAATACATTCCAACGTCGTCGGAACAAATCCGCGTAGGTAAATCCGCCCGCGCTGGAATTATCGCCAAAAACTTCGCGTAACCGCTTATATCGCAATTTATAATATCGCCATTCTTAAGCGGCGCGGACAAAACCCTGAACGAGTTAGTCGTAGCTAGGGCGTCTTTAAGTTTTGGTAGATAAGATAGCCTAATGAGTTTGCTTGCCGTTAAACTTGTCTCCGATAAGGTAGAAAGCGGTTCGCCATAGCTTGAGCCGTAGATTAACTCAATAACATCTTTGACCGTATCCGAGCTTATAGATACTCTATTGTCCTCTTTGGTCAATTCATACGCGAGATCGATTCCGTATTGCGGATCGAAGTTTATATCGCGCCTATATTTGTTATCGGAGCCGCCTCCGCCGCCGCAACCGACGAGCGTGAAAAGCGTTGCCGCGCTAACAACCGCTAATAGGGCGAGCCCCCCCCCCACGCTTATTTGCAACTCTCATTGCCTGTCCTTTAATTAAAATTAAGCGACGCTATTATGCTACCGCGAACCTTAATATTGACAATTCCTAACTTTTTAGCGCATAATCTTTTGGCTAAAAAGCGGCGCTAAACTAATCGCGTGGTTTTTAGATAGCCGTTTTCGCTAAGGTATAGGTATAGCTCGGCAAGCACGTCTTGGCGTTTCTCTTCGGGAATGAGTTCCGATCGCTCGATGCGCTTTTTTAGCTGCTTTTGCACGTCGGTAATATCGTAATCTATGTCGTCGAGTATATCTAGCAGACTTGCCGACGGCTTGAGATCGCAAATGCGGTAGCCCTCGTCGTCTATCTCGACGACCGCTTCGGTGGGGTGCGAAAAGAGATTGTGCCGCATTCCAAGCGACTCCTGATACGCGCCGACAAGGAAAAACGCCAGAAAGTAGTTGCGATCAAAGAGATCGACGTCGTGCAAAAAGAGCGGGCGCTTGGTTTTGAAGGTGATCTCGCCGTCGCTATCGCAGGTAATATCCCACAAACTCGCCGATCGCGTCGGCTTGCTATCGAGCCTATCGAGCGGCATAATAGGAAACTCCTGCCCAAGCCCCCAATAGTCGGGCATACTCTGAAAAAGGCTGAAATTGACCAGATATTTTTCCTGAATGCGCTGTTGAAGCCGATCGCGCTCGCTTAAATGCGCGGCGCTATCCAGCGCTTTACGGATAATCAAATGCACCAGCGCCTCGCTGTTGGAGCGATCTTGCAGATCAATATAGCCAAGATCAAAAAGCGTCAGCAGCGATTCCATATGATCAAGGCTGTCGTGCAGATATTCGGCGGCGTTTTTCTCGTTGATTGTCCGATAGAGATCGTGAAGTTCGCTAACCAGCGGCGGATTATCCTTTTCTTTAAGATTCAGCGCTTTTTCAGTGTATTCCTGCGTGAAAAGTTCCAGCACGGGCGCGATCAAAACGGCGTGGCTCGCGGCGACAAGCCGACCGGATTCCGTGAAAATATCAGGCTCTTCCACGCCCTTGTTTTCGCAGATCGATTTAAGCAAGAACACTACGTCGTTGGCGACTTCCTGTAGCGAATAGGAGGCGCTTTTGCTTTGTGCGTCCTGCGAATACTCCACCGCCAAACCGCCGCCAAGATTGATCGCCTGTAATTTAGAGGCGCCCATCTTTCTTAGCTCCGCATAGATATTGCCCGCCTCTCTTAAAGCGCGCTTAAGCGGCGCGATGTCCTCCATCTGACTGCCGATATGAAAGTGAATCATCGTCAATCTGTTCAACTGCCCCGATTTTTTCAGCAGTTGCACGGCGCGTATCAGCTCCGTGCTGGTCAGCCCGAATTTGGCGTTTATACCGCCGCTCTTGCCCCAAATGCCCATTCCCGCCGTGTGCAGACGAATGCGAATGCCGATTTTCGGCATCGGATCGCCCGTCTTTTTCTGCATATCCAAAATCGTCTCAAGTTCGCCAAGCCCTTCGATCGTAAGGGTAATATCGTGTCCCATCTCTTTGGCGATAAATCCGAGCGAAATCATCTCCTCGTCTTTGAATCCATTAACGGTTATTGGCGCGTCCTCGCGGTTATACGCCATCGCCAGAATCAACTCCGCTTTGCTGCCAGCTTCTAATCCGTAGCCGTAATCCTCGCCCTTATCTATTAAAATTTTTAGAAAACTCGGAAACTGATTTACTTTAAGCGGAAAAACCGCCTGAAACCGCCCGCTATATTTATACTCTTTTCGCGATTTGTTAAACGCGCAGTATAACTTATGAATCTGCTTTTTGACAAGGTGCGGAAAACGTAGCAACAGAGGACCTCTGTATCCGTCGGTGCGAATTTCATTAACCATATCCAAGATCGCCGGACGCGTCCCGCTATTAACGCACACTTTGCCGTTTTCGACGATGAAATTATCGCCTCCCCATACGCTTAATCCGTAATCGTTTGGTATCTCTTTGCGCTTCATTGTCCGCTCTCGTTTTGTATTTTGCGCCCGCTTTTCACTTGTAAAAATCTTGATATGGGATAACGATAATATGCGGTTCGTCTTTATTTGGAGTGAAAATTACGCGCGTAATTATTACCTCTTGTTTGCCTTCTATCCACAAATCTTTGTTAAAGCGTTGATGGCAATCGTCGGCAAATACTCTATCGTAAAGCGTCATGTCGCCTTTCGTTACTTTTGCCCGCGCGCCGACCCACGCGCCGCATAACCCCAAAATATTACTATTGCCGGGATACGGCGCGATCTCGATTTGATATACGCCGTCGCTTAATTTGCACTCGGCTTTATGAACGGCTGTATCGACAATGCGGGCGTATTTGTCCGTTGATTCAATCGTTAAAAGCGAATGCGGTTCTAACTGCGTATCGCGCTTGTTCGCCAGCATATTCCCGCCCTCTTCGTTATACGCGCCGTCGTAGGTAAGCGTAAGCCGATCGCTTCCGCACTCATAACCAACCAGCGTATAAAAAATATCCGCGTTTGCGCATAGCGGCGCCAATAGAACGCCTATCGCCAACGCTTTTTTAATAAAACTTACCATTGTTTTTTCCTTTATCTAACGCGGATCGCTTTGCAACCAGCGATCCAAATTTGGTTTGCTCTCCGCGCCGTCCGCTAGGTTTTTAATCCAGATCGCGCCGTTTGAGCGCTCCTCCTCGCCAATTACCGCGCATATTTTCGCGTTCAGGCGATCGGCGTTTTTAAGGTGCGCCGCTAACTTTTTTGGTTCGTATTCGACAAAGGTTTTGACCTTTTTGCGCAATGTAAGCGCATAGGAGAAAATATCGCCGATCGCCTCGTTAGCGATCGCGCCGATATAAACGCCCTCGCGCTCCTTTTGCGGCTCGCTAAGCAGATCGTATATTCTCTGAATGCCAAGCGCGAAACCGACGGCGCAGGTCGGTTTGCCGCCCAATCGTTCGACGAGCGTATCGTATCTGCCGCCGCCCGCGATCGCGTTTTGCGATCCGATCTCGGCGCTGATAAACTCAAACGCCGTTTTATTGTAGTAGTCAAGTCCGCGCACAAGTTTTTTATTATGCGAAAACAAAACCTCGTTTCGCGTCAAAATATCTTGCAAAGCGTTGAAATCGCCTTTGCATTCGCCGCATAAAAAATCGGCGATCAAAGGCGCGTCAAGATATATCTTTTGACAGGTTTCGCTTTTGCAATCTAGCGCTCTGATCGGATTTGTGTCTTTGCGCCTTTTGCAATCCTCGCACAGATCGTTTTGACGCTCGCTTAAAAACGCGCTTAATTCCTCCCGATAAGAGGGCATGCAGCGCTCGCAGCCAAGCGAGTTAATCTCCAAACTATATTTAACGCCGAGAGCGTCAAAAATATCGCGGGCAAGCAGGATAATAGCCGCGTCCTCATAGACGCTTTTTTCGCCAAAACTTTCGACCCCGAACTGATGAAACAGTCTTAATCTGCCCCTTTGCGGTCTTTCATAGCGAAACATAGGTCCGCGATAAAAAAATCTATTAACGCCGCCTATGCGATCTAGTTTTTTTTCAATAAACGCCCGAACGACCCCCGCCGTCCCCTCCGGACGCAAAGAGACATTCGCGCCGCCCTTATCGATAAACTCATACATCTCTTTGCCGACAATATCCGAACTCTCGCCCACCGATCGGCGAAAAAGCGACGTTTCCTCTAAAATCGGCGTGTCGATCGGATTAAACCCGTGTCGTTTTGCGATCGCGATCGCGGTATTTAATACGCGCTCGTGTTTTGGCGCGTCGTCAATAATATCTTTCATACCTCTAAGCGCCGTAATCATCAATTAACTCCTTGATGTTTTCCGCGATCTTCTCAATCGGCAATACCGCGTTGATCGGCACAAGAGTAACGCCTAGCAATTGCGCGGCGTCTTTGAAGCGCTCTTGAATGGCTAGTAATGTTTTTGCTCCCTGCTTTTCGATCTCGTCCGGTCTTTGCCGCGCTAGACGAGTTTGTAGCGTCTGTTCGTCGAGTTCAAGCAAAATCGCTAAATTAGGCGCGATCTGTTTTGTCGCCAAAAGATTTAAGGTTTTCGCGGTTTCCGTAGGCAGATCGTCCCAAGCGTATGCGACGCCTGAGATCAAACTGCGATCGGAGATAATTAGCTTATCGATATTTGGAGATAGAATATGCTCCGCGTGTTCGGCGCGATCGGCGAGAAATAAAAAGGCTCTGCCAAGAGCGCTCAACCTATCTTTTAAGGCGATCTGCCTGATCTTTTCGCCAACCTCCGTGCCGCCGGGTTCGCATGTGAATACCGCCTCTTTATATATCTTTTTTAGCTCTTCGATCTGCGTGGTTTTACCCGCGCAATCGATACCTTCGATCGCTACATACATATTTTGCTCGCTTTTTGCATAAACTCCGCTACGCTAGGAGGCACAAGATGATCGATTCGCCCCTCGTGGCGCAGGATCGATCGCACCGCCGACGCGCTGATAAAGGCGTATTTAAGCGTCGGCATAAGATAGATCGTCTCGATATTGGGATCAAGGCTTTCGTTAGCGTAACCCATCTGTAGCTCGTATTCAAAATCGCTTACGGCGCGAAGCCCGCGCACCAGCACGCGGACGTTCTGCTCTTTCGCGAAACGCACGAGAAGCGTCTCAAAGGGCAAAACCCGCGCGTTTTTTATATCGGCGAGCGCTAATTTGACCATAGAGACGCGATCGTCTAGCGAAAAAGTCGGTTTTTTATCCGCGCTTTTTGACACCGCGACAATCACTTCGTCAAACAGCGACGAGGCGCGGCGGACAATATCCAAATGCCCGTTAGTGATAGGATCAAACGACCCGGGGTAGATAGCGCGTTTTTCCAACTAAATTACCTTCAAAAATATAATAAAGGCGCGAGTATAACAAAACTCGTCAATAACGCCTGCGATCAGACTCTTGCGCCTAAAGCGGATAGTCGCTTTTATGGCGACGTTTGAGCGCTTAGTCGCGCGAACGTATAATTTCGCCTCTCTTTTTCAGAACTAGCGCGGCGATCGCGAAACCAGCGTCGATTCCGCCGCAAAGAGGCTCTTTAACCTCTGTTTTGCCAACGCGCGCGGACGGAGCGTTTGCTAAGGCGCGAGTTTATAGAACGAATCGCGAAAGGTCGGGCGCTGGCTTACGCGGCTTCAAGCGCAACCTAAAAAACGGCTAAACTTTCCGTTTGTCCGTATTTTATAACGATGTAGTCGTTCCCGCGCGATTTGGCTTCAGCCTTTGCGCAAGCGGAGTTCGTCTAACGGACGCAACGCGAGCGAAACCGATCGGTTTTTGAAATTGTGTTATAATAAAACAAAACATAAAACATTAAAACGAGCGAGATATGGGGCTGACGATTACCGAAAAAATATTTTCCGATCACAACGGCGAAACGGCGCGGGCGGGCGAAATTGTCCGCGTTAAAGTAGATATGACAATCTCCAACGATATTACCATGCCGCTTAGTATTCGCGCGTTCGAGCGAGCCGGCGCGAAACGTCTCGCCGACTCGAATAGATTCGCGCTGTGTATGGATCACTTTATTCCCGCGCAAAATATCAACGCCGCCAACCAAGCGCGAATCAGCCGCGATTTTGCGCTAAAGCATGACCTGCCCTATTTTTTCGACGAAAAAGATATGGGAATAGAACACGCGCTCCTGCCGGAAAAGGGGCTGATTTCGCCGGGCGATATTATTATCGGCTCGGACAGCCACACCTGCACGCACGGCGCTTTGGGCGCGTTTGCCACAGGCATGGGATCGACCGATCTCGCCTACGCGATGGCGACGGGGACAAACTGGTTCAAAGTCCCCGCCTCGATCAAAGTAGAGTTGCGCGGCAAACCCGCAAAACATATCTACGGCAAAGACCTTATTCTTGAAACAATCGCTACGCTGGGCATTAGCGGCGGCACGTATAAAGCGCTGGAGTTCGTCGGCGACGCGTTAGAACATCTGGGTATGGACGATCGCTTCAGCCTCTGCAATATGGCGGTCGAAGCGGGCGCCAAAAACGGGATTATCGCCTGCGATCGCGTCGCCGAAGCGTTCTTGAGCGACAAAAAACTCGCTAGAAAACCCAAGATTTTCGCTTCGGACGCGGACGCTTCTTACGAACGGACGATTACGATCGACGCGGATAAAATGGAGCCTATCGTCGCCTTTCCGTTTCTGCCCGACAATAAGCGCGTCATTAGCGAAGCGGCTAGAATAGGCGTTAAAATCGATCAAGCGTTTATCGGCAGTTGCACAAACGGGCGCATAAGCGATCTAAGAATCGCCGCGAGTATCCTTAAGGGACGCAAAGTAGCCAAACGCGCGCGGCTTATCATCACGCCCGCCACGCAAAAGATCGCCCTGCAGGCGCAAAAAGAGGGGCTTTACGAGATATTCGCCGAAGCGGGCGCGCTGGTTAGCAATCCCACCTGCGGCGCGTGTTTTGGCGGCTACATGGGCATTTTGGGCGATAAAGAGCGGTGTATTAGCTCCAACAACCGAAACTTTGTGGGCAGAATGGGCGCTAATACGAGCGAAATCTATCTGGCTAATCCCGCGGTCGTAGCGGCAAGCGCGATCGCGGGCGAAATAACCGATCCAAGGAGTTTTTCATGAGCGACAATGGATTTGATTTAACGCTTTTAGGAATGAAAATCTTGTTTGTGGAAGACGATCACGGCGTGCTTGACTCGATCGCCAAAATCCTTGGACGTTACGTGAGCGAGCTTTACGTGGCGACAAACGGCAAAGAAGGTCTGCATATCTATTCGCTCTATAAACCGGACATAGTGGTAACCGACATCAAAATGCCCATAATGGACGGACTTAAAATGGCGCGGGAGATTCGCAACTTAAACCCCGACGCGCCCATTATTATCGTTTCGGCGTTTAACGAATCGGAGTATGTGGCAGGCGCGGTCGATCTGGGCGTTTGCCAATATCTTTTCAAGCCGCTGGAGCTTGAACGGCTGCTTGACGCGCTAAGAAAATGCGCGCGCGACATTTTGTTGAGGCGCAAAATAGAGGAAAAAACGGCGGAGTTGAACGCCAATCTTAAAATTTTGGCGGGCTACAAAAAGGCAATCGACATCGGCGCAATCGTGTCGAAATCAGACGCGAACAATAGAATCATAGACGTAAACGACGCCTTTTGCGCCGCGTTTGGCTATAAGCGCGAAGAGCTGCTCGGCAAAAGCTACAAAGAGATTGGAGGCGCGCTACACAACGCGAAAATCGCTAAATCGATCAAAAAGGCAATCGAGGATAAAACGGTTTTCAAAGGCGTAGTTCAAAACAAAAACAAGAACGGCGATCTAATCTACTTCAACTTGACAATCGCGCCTATAGTTGACGTGAGCGGCAACGCGCTGGAGTATATCGACTTGCGTCAAGATATTACGTCGATCGTTATGCGGCGCTATATCGACGATCTAACCGGATTGCCAAACAGAAACGCCTTAGAGCGCGATCTGCCGGACGCTCCGCGACCCGGGCTGTTTCTTTTGGATCTAGACGACTTCAACGAAATTAACGACGTTTACGGATCGAGGATCGGCGATCTGGCTTTGATCGAGATAGCTAACACGCTGCGCGATCACCTCGCCGCCTTAAGCGCCAAGACGAGGCTATATAGAATTTCGGCGGACGAATACTGCGTGTTAGCTTACGATCAAAGCGAGTGCGGCGGCGTAAGAATTTTCGCCGAGTCGCTTTTGAACCGCCTAGAGAACGTCGTTTTTAATCTCGACGGGTTTGAGATTCTTATAAACGCGAAGGTGGGCTACTCCATATCGAAAGCCGACGCGTTCTCCAAAGCGGATATGGCGCTTAGAGTAGCCAAACGCAAGCACAGAAGCTCGGTTTGCGCCGAGGACATGACGGATATTAGGCGCGAATTCTCGCAAAATCTGGAGTGGATCGCCAAGCTAAAAAGCGCGATCGCGGAAGATCGCGTCATACCGTTTTTTCAGCCCGTCGTCGATTTGAGAACGGGCGCGATCGTTCAATACGAATGCTTGATGCGAATTATAGAAAACGATTCGGTTATAGAGCCGCCGACGTTTTTGGCGATCGCTAGAAGAACTAGACAGTATCGCAGATTATCGCAAATCGTTATCGAAAAATCGTGCGAATACTTTTCGGACAAATCGCAGGATTTCAGTTTTAACGTCAGCATAGACGATATGTGCGGTTTTGAATTTAAAAAGCGCCTAAAAGCGACAATCGAGAAAAACGGCGTGGCGCGACGGCTCGTGATAGAGTTGTCCCAAAAAGAGCGGCTTGACGATTACCCCGAAGCTATGGAGTTTATAAACGAGTTCAGGGCGTTAGGGTGCAAATTTACGCTTGACGATTACGGCGCCGGTTACGCGAGCGCGAAAAACCTTATCGCCTTCAAGCCTGATTTTATCAAACTCGACAGTTCAATCTCCGGACGCATCGACGCGGAACGCGAAAGTTTGATCTATTGCGAAACGATCGCCGAATTTGCGGAGAAGCTCGGCGTCAGAACGATAGCCAAGCACGCGCACAGCGAAATAATTGGAAAATTGGCGAACAGAGTGGGAATAGGCTACGCGCAAGGGTTTTTCTACTCCAAACCGACAAAGAAGATCGGTTCCGAGTGATTTTAGCGATCGAGTCAAGCTGCGACGACAGCGCGATCGCGTTAATAGACAGGCAAAACCTCAACGTCGTTTTTGAAGGCAAAACGTCGCAAAACGACGCGCATAAGCCATTTGGCGGCGTTGTTCCCGAACTCGCCGCAAGGCTTCACGCGGAAAATCTGCCCAAGCTCTTGGAGGGCGCAAAGCCTCATTTCCCTCAGGTCGAGGCGCTCGCGGTTACAAACGAACCCGGATTAACCGTCGCGCTCGCCGAAGGCGTTATAATGGCTCAAGCGCTCTCTCTGGCGTTAAACAAGCCGATTTTGCCAATCAACCATATCAAAGGGCATATATATTCGCTTTTTATAGGTAAAGCCGACGATTTTCCTCTAAGCGCGGTTATGGTCAGCGGCGGGCATACGCTTATAATCGAAGCCGAAGATTTTGCTCGCGTAAGTCAGGCGGCGATCAGCCTTGACGACGCGTTTGGCGAGGCTTTTGACAAAGTGGCGAAAGCGCTGAGTTTAACCTATCCAAACGGCGCGGCGTTAGAGATCGCGGCGCGAAGCGGCGACGAGAATCGCTTTGATTTTCCGCTGCCGCTTAAAAACGATCCGCGTTTGGCGTTTAGTTTTTCAGGGCTTAAAAACAGCGTAAGGTTAGCGATCGAGTCGCAAAAAGCGATCGACGGGCAAACAAAAGCCGATATAGCCGCCTCGTTTCAAAAAGCGGCTATCGCGCATCTTTTAGACAAAACGCGCCGCTATATGCAAAAAGCGCGTCCAAAAAAAATGGGGTTAATCGGCGGGGCGAGCGCCAATGCCGCGCTACGCGATCGTTTTGGCGCGCTATGCGGCGAATTTGATTGCGAGCCGCTGTTCGCGCCGATCGAGTATTGCGGCGATAACGCGGCGATGATAGCCAGAGCCGCTATCGACGCGTATGATCGCGGACTGTTTTGCGATCCGTCGGAGATTAAGATTCGATCGCGCGTTTTACTTAGCTACGCGAATTAAGCCTATTCGCTCTTTTGTTAAAATACGCCCAAGAAGGAGAAACCGTGCGCTTTTTATCGCTTTTTGTATGTTTCGCGCTTGGCGCGTGCGCCCAAACGGTCAACGCGATTTCCGCGATCGCCGAAGGCGAGCCCATCACGCTTTACGAGATTGACGAGTTTGCCAAAACAAAGAAAATATCGAAAGCCGAAGCGCTTGAGTATCTGATCGATTCGCGTTTGCGCGAGGCGAAAATTAAAGAGCTTGGAATAAGCGCGGACGAGGAGGAGATCGACGCTAGAATCGATCTTATAGCCAAGCGCAATAATCTTGACGCGCAGACGCTAAAAGAGGTTTTGATCCGTCGCGGCGCGGATTTTGACGGCTACCGCGACGAGATAAAGGAGACGATTATAAACGAGAAAATAGCCGCGCAGGTTATAGGCGGCTCGCTAATACCCGTTTCGCAAGAGGAGATCGAGCGCTACTACAACGCAAATCGAGAAAAATTCTCGCAACCTAGCGAAATCGTCGTTATACAATACGCCTCTAAAGACGAGCGCGCGCTTCGCGCCGCCGCGCAAAACCCAATGGCTGCCGATCCGGCGGTAACGACGGCGCGGCAGACGCTGAAATCAAGCGAGCTTAATCCTAGATTGCTTTCCGTGTTAATTCAAACGCCGATCGGTCGTTTTACGCCAATTTTTCCCGCCGCCGATCGTATGGTTACGCTTATGGTTAGAGAAAAGCGAGGAAGCGTTCCAATGCCGCTAGAGAGCGTCAAAGACGAGATTGGCGACGCGCTTCGCGCCGACTACGAAGCGCGATCGATCGACGATTACTTCGCCAAAGCCAGAGCCAAAGCGCATATTTCTATTATCCGCGAGCCAAAATAGTTGTTTAACCCTCGCGCGGCAAGGGCGTTTTACTAACGCGGCGGCGTTTAAGAAAAGATTTTTACGCCGCGTTAAAGCAAAATGCCCTCGCAAGCGCGCTTAGTATAAAATCAGGCGCGACAAAAGGATTGCGAATGTTTGGAATGGGGCTTGGCGAGCTTTTGCTCGTCGCCGTCGTAGCGATAATTTTTTTAGGACCCGAAAAATTGCCGAGCGCTATGGTTAAAACGGCTAAGTTTTTTCGCGCGCTTAAAAAACATTTGAGCGAAGCCAAAACAGCCTTCGATCAGGAGATAAATCTTAGCGAGCTTAAATCGGAAGCGCTGGAATATAAAGAAAAACTAACAAGCGAAGTTTCTAACGCGATCGATAAACCAAAAATAGACGAAACCTCCCGCGAGGTGCGCGATCTATTCGGCGATCTAACGACGAACGTCAAAAAAACCGAAAACGAGATAAAAAATGCTTGAGGACCTAAAGCCTCATATAGCGGAGTTGCGAAACCGCCTTATTAAGATAATCGCCGCGCTTTTAGTCGGTTTTTTTATATGCTTTTATTTTTGGGAGCCCATACTAGCGTGGATCAGCCAGCCGTTAAAAGAGGCGCTTAACGAAAACGGCGAAGTGATCGCCTATCGAATGGGCGAACAATTTTTTACGGCGGTTCTCGTAAGTTTTTTCGCGGCGCTTCTGTTCTGTCTGCCGATCGTGTTTTATCAGATTTGGGCGTTTGTCGCGCCCGGACTTTACGACAACGAAAAACGTTTTGCCGCTCCGTTTGTGATCTGCGCCACGGTTATGTTTCTTCTTGGAGCGGCTTTTGCCTACTATATCGTTTTTCCTTACGGTTTTCACTATCTTGTCAATTTTGGCGAAAGCATTGTCGTTTCCAAAATCAGCATAGGCGAATATCTTGGCTTTTTTCTTAGGCTTATCTTTGGTTTTGGGCTTTCTTTTGAGCTTCCCGTCGTCTGCTTTTTCTTAGCCAAAATCGGACTTATAGACGACGCGTCTTTAAGAGGGTTTTTTCGTTACGCGATCATAATCATCTTTATTATCGCCGCCATCTTAACTCCGCCGGACGTATTAACGCAATTTTTGATGGCGGTTCCTATGATTTTGTTATATGCGGTTTCGATTTTTATCGTAAGAGCGGTTAATCCCGCGCCTAAAAAAGAGCAAAACTGAGCTTTCTGTTAGCCGATTACGACTACGATTTGCCCGAACATATGATCGCGCAAACGCCGATCGAGCCGCGTTCAAACGCGAAACTGCTAGTTTATGATCGCAAAGGCGATCGCGTCGCTCATACTATCGCGGCGAATCTATGCGATTTTATTTCGCCAAACCACGCGGTTATCTTTAATAACAGTCGAGTGTTTAAGGCTAGGCTTTTGGGTAAAAAACAAAGCGGAGGCAAGATCGAGGCGTTAATAACAAAGGGTAGCCAAGAGGGGGTATGGGCGCTAATCAAAGGCAAAGTAAGCGCCGCGACGCGGTTAATTTTTGACGGCGATTTGAGCGCCGAAGTTTTACGCGCGCAGAGCAACGGGGATCGACTTTTGAGATTTTACGAGGCGAACGAGGCGATAGGCTTTTCAAGACTTATAGAGATAATCGAGCAGATCGGCAAAACTCCCCTGCCGCCATATATCAAACGCGCCGCTAACGATCGCGACGCGACGAGGTATCAGAGTTGTTTCGCGAAAGTTTTAGGCAGCGTCGCCGCGCCCACCGCCTCTTTGCATTTCGATCCGCCTCTTTTAGAGCGCGTCAGATCGCGGCACAGGTGGGCTGAAATTACGCTCCACATAGGGCTTGGCACTTTCAAAGGCGTTGAAACGGACGATATACGCAATCACGTAATGCACCGCGAATGTTACGCGATTACTCCCGCCGCGCGAGAGATAATCGATTCCGACGCGCCAATTCTCGCGATCGGCACAACCGCCGCGCGGACGATCGAGTATTATGTAAGAACTAGGAAAATCGGCGGCGAATGCGATCTGTTTTTATATCCCGATAATCCTCCGCGCCGAACTAACGCGCTACTAACCAACTTCCATCTGCCTAAATCGACGCTATTTATGCTTGTCTGTTCGCTTATCGGCGTTGGAAAAGCAAAAGAGTTATACGCAATCGCAATCAAAAACGACTATCGCTTCTATAGCTACGGCGACGCTATGCTAATTTTATGATATTATGCGAAAAAGCTATAAAATCGGCGCGGCGCTATCGATTAACCAGATTGCTTAAAGTTTTCTTGGCTATGAATTGTGCTTGCGAGCTGACCGCAAGCGGCGTTTATGCGTTTGCCGCGCGAATCTCTTACGGTCGCCTCCAAACCGCTGTTTTGCAAACTATCCTTGAAACGCAAAAGCCGCTTCTTATCAATAGGCGCTATAGCGCCGCTCGTTTGGTTATACTCTAATAAATTGATCATCGCGTTTTCGCCGCTAAACCATTCGGACAATCTCTTTATGTCCGAAGCGTTATCGTTTATCCCGCGCAATAGCAGATAAGCTACAACCAGCTTCCTATTATGCCGTTTTGAATACGACAGAGCGGCTTTAACCGTCTCGTTTATATCCTCGTTGCGCATGCCTGGCATAAGATAATCCCTAACCTTTTGCGTCGTGGCGTGCAAAGATAGTATCAACTGAATTTTTATGTGTTCCTCTCGTATTTTCTTTAACTGTTTTATCGCCCCCGCCGTTGAAATACTAATACCGTCGGTGGGGAAATCAAGCCCGTTTCTATCCCTTAAAATATGAATTGCTTTTATCAGCGCGTCGTAGTTAAATAGCGGCTCGCCTATGCCCATAAATACGATTCTATTTACGCGCTCTTTTAAGCAGATAATCTGCTGAACGATCTCGCCCGCGCTCAGGTTTCTTATTAAGCCGTTTTTGCCCGATTCGCAAAATATACATCTTACGGGGCAGCCAACTTGAACGCTTACGCACGCGCTAACGCCCGTTCTGCGTTGAATGCAGACGCTTTCAATATACCTACTATCAAAAAGCTCAAAGACGTATTTCTTTGTCCGCGCGTCTTTGATCGCATTCTTTATCCATATAGAGCGGGCTTTTATAGCGGAGGCGTTTTTGTATAGACGCGAATATAGCGATTTGGCGTCGTTTTCGCCGACGCGCGCGCTAATTTCGTCGTAGGTAAAACTAAAGGGATCGCTAACAATATCCGCGATCGAGATTTGATCGCCATGAACGTTTTTCATAATTGACCTTCGGAGCTGTAAAACGCCTTCCTCGCATGCGAAGCCCCAATTCGAGATTTACGAGAAAAGTCGTTAAAAATCAACTATAAAAAAAACTTCATGCCTCCATTGTAACCGCTACTTGCTTAGGGTCGGCTATAGGATATGCAAGATCGCCTTATGCGATCGCAGGGAGTCAAAAAAGGCGAGCCGCTCGTTTTCATCTAAGACGATAACGCTCAGCTTCATACTGACAAAGCCGCCCTTCGAGCTTTTACGCGACGGGGCGAGCGTATGTTTTTTGCCGTTAAGCGCGTTTAACGTCGCTTCGCAAATAGCGTTTTCGTCGCGCCCGATCAAATGATAGCTCCACTCGCAGGGATAGGTTATTTTTGGTTTTTGGTTTAGATCGTAGCCGCTATTTTTATTTTTGCCGTTCACTTTGCCGCCCTTGATCGCCTAAGCGCGTCGGCGCTTTTGCTTTCGAGTTTTAAGTCGGATATAACCGTCGTTTTATCGTTCGCTTTCAGTATATCGCGCGCGATCAAAACTCCAACGCCCGTTTGAGCGTTTAGTTTAACCGTTTTCGCGCGCCCGTTAATAGCCGTATCCAACGGATTTAAGCGATCTTGGCGTTTCTCGCGGCGGTTACGCAAGGCGGTTTTGCCTCTACGCTACGAGCGCCTGCGCGGCGCGATAGAGCGTTAAAGCGCCCATAACTATCACAAAAACCGCCGCGATTTTCGCCGTCCAAGCGCGAAACTTAAGGTTTACCAAAACGCCCGCGAACAACCCGATCGCAAACAGCGACGGCGCGCTCGCCAAACCAAAAGCCGCCATAGCGCCCGCCGTTTTAATAGCGCTCGAAGCGTTAAGCGCCATAGCTATCGCCGCGTAAACCATACCGCATGGAATTAATCCGTTAAGAACGCCGATCAGATAAAAACTTGCCATATTTGTCGAGGAGATCAGCGCGCCGAAGGTTCGTCTGTATAGCGCCGAGCGTATCAGCGCGCCGTTTTCAAAAAACGCGAGCAAACGCGATCCAAAGAACAGCGCCAAGCCGATCGCGATCAAAACCGCGCCCAAAAATAGGGAAAAGATCGCTTTCGCGCTTGGCGAGGGCGTTAACAGCGAACCAAGCAACCCAAAAAACAAGCCGAGCAGAGCATACGAGCTAGTCCGCCCTAGCGCGTAAAACAGATGGGAGGCAATCTGCCTAAGTTTGCTAGCGCCGTTTAGTTTCGCGCCCGCGTAAGCGACGACAATCGGCGCGCACATGCCGATACAGTGTCCAAACGAAGCGGCAAGCCCAAGCGCGATAACGCCCCAAAGCGAGAAATCCGCGCTCATAACTTCGCTCATTACGTGATGCGTCGAGTGATCCAAAACCAAACCTTTGTCTCAAAATCGCGCGCATTCTAACAAACCCGCGCAAAATCGCCGCGCGACCACTCGATTTAGCGCCGCATATCGCCCGCGCAAACAAAACGGCAAGCGCGATCGCGATCGGTTTTGATTCGGTCTTTTACGCGCGGCGACGGACTAGCCGATCTCTACGATACGATCAAGCGCCAACCGGCAAGAGGATCGCGCGCGATCAGTAAAACGCCGACGCGATCTAGCAGCGAAAGGCGAAACGGGCGGTTTCGTCGTCTAAAACCGCGTTAGATTATACGAACTAGCCGATCTCTACGATACGATCCGCACACCAACCGGCAATAGAGAGATCGTGCGTGATCAGTAAAACGCCGACGCGATCTAGCAGCGAAACAAGTAGTTTCATTACCTCAAGTTGCGTCAGATTATCAAGCGCGCTAGTCGGCTCGTCGGCGAGAATCAATTCGGGCTTCATAAGCAAGGCGCGCAGGATCGACGCTCTTTGAAGCTGCCCGCCGCTTAATTCGTGCGGTTTGCGACTTAGCAAAGCGTAATCGATCGCCAGATTTTCGCAAAGCGCGGGCGCGTCGTCGAGCGGCGCGCAGTCGGCGATCTGATTTGCGATCGAGTAAGTAGGGTGAAAGGAGCTATACGGGTCTTGAAATATCCAGCTAAAACGCGCGGCTTTGATCGTTCCTTTTTTAGGTTTTAGTCGCCTCGCGATCAACTCCAAAAGCGTGGATTTGCCGCTACCGCTAGGTCCCGCTAACGCGACGACTTCGCCTTTGGCGATCGCTAAATCAAACCCGTTAAAAAGCGTTCGTTCGCCGTCGTATCCAAACTCCAAATCCCTTATTTCAAGCGTCATTATCCGTTTCCGCTTTGTCCAGATCGCTCAAAATCGTTTCGCCTTTAGCCCAATTTTCGCGCTCCACCTCGTCAAAAACAATATAGCAGGACGGTTTTGGCTTATTCGCCACGCGCTCCATCGTCTCGCTAAACGCTTTGGCGATCGCTCGCTTTTGCTCGATCGTAAGTTTTGAGGCTACCCTAACGTTGATATACGGCATATTCCGCCTCCGCTAAGTAATAATTAACGTTCGCTTCATGGTAAGCAAACGCGGTAAAATTCTAGCGATTTTAACCCGCCTAAAGCAAAATCAGCGCGCCGTCGCTAAGCGGTATCGCCTTTTTTGTGCGCTCAAAACTAGACAGCTCCCGTTTCAACGTCTCCATAAAATCGGGTTTGATATGGTTAACGTAAATAGTTACGTCCTCTCTCTTTAAACGTCCAAGCTCTTCGTTTAGCAGTTTCGGCGTTAAATGTCCGCTGTCTAAAGCGAGCTTTTCGTAATCGGACGGAAAAGACGCCTCGATAATGATCGAGGCTATATCCGTATCCTCGTTCAGTATGTCCCATATATTCGCGCATCTGCTAGTATCGGAGGTAAACATAATTTTTTTGCCCTCTTTTTCGATCACGTAACCGACGCTTTCAACGGCGTGATTGGTCTTAAACGGCGTTAGCTTAACGTCGTCAACCTCGTAGCATACGTTTGGCTCTATCTCGCGCATTATTATGACCGGATCGCTGGAGTTAAGTAGCGAGATCGCCGCGAAATTAGGCCATATCTCGTCGTTAAAAATATGTTTTTTAAGCGTTTTGACGGTGTGAGGCAAGCCGTATATATTGATCGGTCGATCGCGGGAGGCGAAAAAAGCGTCGATCAAAAACGGTAGATCCATAATATGATCGAGATGGCTGTGAGTTAGAAAAATATGATTGATCTCGTTTGCGCTAAATCCAAGCGGGCTTAATAGGTTTCCCGCGTCGATCGCTACGGAATCGCTGACCAGAAGAGAGGTCGTGGATTTATCGTTAAGCCGCCCCCCGTAAGCTCCCAGCATGGTTATGCCGCTCATTTTAGCTCCCGTTTTTCACTAAACGCGCATATCGCGCCAACTATCAAAGGTAAATCCCGCAAAATCGCCGCGAACGCCTTCGCTCGGTTTAACTCGAACGCTTTACAAACGGCGATCGCGCCCTCTCTTGACGGATTGCGAAATAATAGTATGACTTTCATAAGCGATAGGGCGCGACAAAACCGCGCAAACCTACGAAAACGTCTTTTGCCAGAAACCAAAGCGCCGAAATAACGGCGTAAAACGCGCGTAGGCGATAGGAAAGCGGGTATCCAGAGATATAGCGCCCGTTAGATTGGGGCGGATGGATAACGCGCGATCTTCTTTTCAGCTCGCGATACGCGCTCGCTACCGCGCTAGTCTTAAGTAGGTGGATTGCAGTGATAAGCGGTCAACTTCCGCCCCTAAAAAAGGCGTCTGTTTCGACGGCATTCTGGCAGATCGCGGGCGAGACCCCTCCCCCGTCCGAAAGAAAGGCGTTTGCTATTCGAAAAACGCTACCCTAAACGTCTTGAAAGGCGAGATCTCAATAAAAAAGGCGGCTTGCTATAAAAACGATGGCGCGCAAGCCGAAGGAACAAGCGAGACCCTCCAACAAAAAGGGGGCGTTTGCGCTTCGCGGGGTTTTGCCCTTGAGCGGAGCGGAGAGACCCCCCTAAGTCCAAAAATGTTTGCGCTATTGACGATACGCGCGGAAAAAGTCCCCGCTCCAAAAAAGCGTTTGTTTTCAGCGGCGCGGGCGCATATGCGGTTCATAAGCTCGCCTCGCCGCCGCGCGCTTCCAAAAAAGGCGCTAGTTCGGCGCGAAGCTAATTATCCGCAATAGCAAACGCGGCGGCTTGTAGCTTTCTGGAAAGGATTAACGCGGCGCTAAGCGGATTTTGTCGCGATCATTCGTATCTCCTATTGGCGAGACGAGCGATAATTGACGGCGTTGGCGCGCGGCAACGATAAGCGCCGATAAAGCTTTGGCGTTAGTAGCCGTAGTATTGGCGCTTTTACCGAATCGTTGAACGCGACTTTCCAGAGGGGCGGCGCGAACAATCAATTGACTGTACGCGCCGCATAAAGACAACTATCGCTTTGAATCAAAAACTTAAGACGCTAAAAGGCGCGCTTAAACAGCGCCTCTATGCGCAGTATTGTGATAATGCTATCCTCGCGTTTGCCAACGCCGTAGATATGATTATCGTCGCCGTCTAAGCTCTCCGGCGCCGGATCGATATCGGACTCTTTAAGACGAATCGTTTCGGTGAGTTTATCGATCACAAAACCGCTTACCTGATTTTTGTTGCGAATCACAATAAAGCGCGTTTCGTCCGTATAAGAGGATCGCTGTTCGTTAAATTTACGTTTTAAATCGATTAGCGGAAGCACGTTGCCGCGCAGATTAAACACGCCCACCACATAATCCGGCGTGGACGGAACGCGGATCGCGGCTAGCGGCTTGATAATCTCTTGGATAGAGAGAATTGGCACCGCAAACTCCTCCTCGTCCACCATAAAACAGACGAGTTGCACCACGTCTTCGTCGTGAGTAGGCGCGTTTTGCATTTTTTTTTGCTTCTGCTGATTTTGTATAACCTGTTTTAATTGCTCGCTCATGCCGTTAGCTCCGCGTTAAAATTGATGTTGCGCTTGACGACGTTCGTGAGATATTCGGGCGAATACGGTTTGGTGATGTATTCGGTCATGCCCGCCTCCACGCCGCGCATGCGATCGGTCTTGCCCGAGCGCGAGGTTACCGCGATAAGCGGCATATGTTTGAAGCGGCTGTATTTGCGAATCTCGCCGGCAAGCGTATATCCGTCCATTTTGGGCATCTCGATATCGATAAGGCAGGCGTCAAATTCATGCTCTACGCCTTTGACTATGCCTAAAGCCTCCACGCCGTCCGCCGCCTCGATAATCGTTAATCCGAGCGGAGCGATCGACTGGCGCATAATCGCGCGATCGGTTTTGGAATCGTCAACGATTAGTATTTTGTAGTCGCTCGATTTGCTCTTGGTTTTTGCCTTCGCCGTTTTAGCGGCTAATTTCGTCGCCGCGCTAGGCTTGGTCTTTTTCGCCATATTCATCAGCGCCGCCACATCGACAATCAGCGTTACGCCGCCGTCGCCGCGAACGGTCGCGCCCGCGATCCCTTCGATACCCTGTAGATACTCGCCAAGCGATTTGATAACGATCTCTTCCTGTCCCACCAGCGCGTCTACGATCAAACCCAGCTTGCTTTCGGCAAGCCCTAACACCACCACGTAGGTGTATTCGCCGCCGTCGATCACCTGTTCGACGCGGAAAATATCGGAGAGTTTAACAAGACTTAGCACCTCGTCGCGCAGTCTCATCACCGATCGCCCCTCGACGCTAAATATATCGTCCTCGTTTATGCGCACGGTTTCAAGCACGGAGCTTAACGGGATAGCGTAATACTCCTCTTGCGCGCCGACCATCAACGACTGAATAATCGCCAGCGTAAGCGGGATTTTCAGCTTGATCACCGTTCCCTTGCCAAGCTCGGAATCCACCTCGATAATGCCGTTTAGTTTTTCGATATTGGTTTTTACGACGTCCATACCCACGCCGCGACCAGAAACGTTGGTAACCTTTGCCGCCGTAGATAAGCCTGCTTTGAAAATTAGCGCGTAAGCCTCTTTTTGGCTCATCGCGTCCGCTTCTTTTTCGCCGATCAGCCCCTTTTCAAGCGCTTTGGACTTTAGCAGATCTGCGTCCAGCCCTTTGCCGTCGTCGGCGATCTCCACGACAATGCTGTTGCCTTCGTTATAGGCTTTTAGCTCCACTTTGCCCGTTTCCGGTTTGCCAAGTTTAACGCGCGTCTCCGTCGTCTCTATGCCGTGATCGGCGCTGTTGCGGATAATATGCACCAGCGGATCGCCGATCACCTCGACGATCGATTTGTCCATTTCGGTCTCTTCGCCGGTGATCTGCAGATCGATCTTTTTGTTTAGCTCGCGCGCTAGATCGCGAATCATTCGCGGAAACTTGTTGAACACCTTGCCGATCGCCAGCATTCTCGTTTTCATAACGGCGGTTTGCAGATCGGTCGTTACCATCGATATAGAGCTAACGACTTGATTTAGCTCCTCCAAAAACTTCTCGCCCTCGTAGCGCTCCTCTACGTCGTCGTAAATTTTAAGTAGGCGGTTCTTGCCTAACACAAGTTCGCCGATTAGGTTCATCAGGTGATCTAGGCGATTAACGTCAACGCGGATCGTCTGCTCGATCATCGACTCGCCGCTTTTATCGTCCGCTCGCTTAACGGCGGGCGCGGTTTTGGCGCCCGTCGGAGCTTGAGCGGGTTCTTGCGGAGGGGTAGGCGCTTGCGGCGCGACGACGGTTTTGGCTTCGCGTCGCTGTTTATCCTCCGCTTGACGGATCGCCAACAATCTCGCGATCTCGTCTTCGACCTCTTTATCGCTTAATTTGGAGTAATCCGGCTCCGCCTCGCCGCTTGGCGCGGGCGGCGGCGGGGTAGGCGCTTGCGGCGCGGCTACCGCAGGGTTCTGCCCTTTGCTTATAGCGTCTAGTTTCGCGACGATAGCGTCGATCGCAAGCCCGTGATCTTTGTCCGTTCCCGTATCGCGGATTTTTATAAGTAGCGATTTCATCGCGTCGATCGACTCTAGCACCACGTCCATTACGCTCGCGTCGATATTAAGCTCGCCTTTGCGGGCTATATTCAACACGTCTTCCATGTGGTGCGTCAGGTGCGTAAGCGCGTCGAAATTCAAAAACGACGACGATCCTTTAATGGTATGCGCGACGCGGAAAATGCCGTTTAGCAGATCTAGATCGTCCGGTCTAGTTTCAAGCTCGACCAGGTCTTGGTCGAGCTTCTCGATCATCTCAAAAGCTTCTAATAAAAAGTCTTGCGTTAATTCCTGTAGTTCGTCCATCACGTTTCCTCATTCTTGTTTGGCGTGGTTTTTAATAACGCGAACAATCTCCTCCACAAATTTGCTCGCGTCGAATTTGACGAGATAACTCTCGCCGCCCGCCGCTTTTCCGCGATTATCGCTCGAACGATCGCTGATCGACGAGTTAAATACGATCGGGATCGCCTGAAAACGCGCGTCGTCTTTCATACGCGCGGCGAAATGAAAGCCGTCCATACGCGGCATCTCCACGTCGGAAACGATAACGCGTAGCTCGGAGACAATCGTATCGTTTAATTTATCATACAACTCGTCTAATTTCGTAAGCGCGTCGGTTCCATCGACGGCTTCAATAACGCGCATGCCCATCTTTTCAAGCGCGTTTTTGACGATCTTGCGCGCCGTAGCGCTGTCGTCAATCACCATCGCCGAACCGTCGAAGCGCTCCACCTCTTGATCAACGTTGATTGTCGGGCGGTAAAGCCCTAAATCTTTCACGATGCTTTCAAAATCAAGAATCAGTAGCACGCTGTCGTCTTCGATCTTGGTTACTCCCGTAACCTTGTTGTGATCAAGCGATCCCTCCTCGCCGCTTGAAAAGGTGGCGGGTTCTATGTCCGCCCAGCTAATGCGTCTAATACGTTTAGCCTCGCTAACGATAAAACCTACCAGTATCCTGCTAAATTCGGCGATAATTACGCGGGATTGGGAGCGATTTTTTTCCGGCGTGGTTATGCCCATCCATTTGGCGAGATTAACCACCGGAATCACTACGCCGCGCAGATCAAAAATACCCTCGATATAATCAGGCGCGCCCGGAAGCTCGGTCAGTTGGGGAATTTTAATAATCTCCCTCACTTTGGCGACGTTTACTCCGTATATGCCTTCATACACCCGATCTCCCGCTTGCTTGTATATTCTAAAATCTACCAGCTCCATCTCGTTAGAACTTGTTTTCAGAACGGTTGCCGCGAGGTCCGCCATTTTCCATTACTCCAATTTCTCTTCGCGTAAAACCACGCCTTCTTTGTTTGATTGTATCCGAAGAAAACTTTTTTCGCAAGCAAACGACGCAATATTATAATAAACGCAATTTCGCGGCGCGAAAGGGTTTTCTCTAGAACTAAATCGGCAGTTTTGATGAAAATGTCCTTCGATCGTAACGTCCGCCGAACAAATTAAATCGCCAATTTTTTGAAAGCGCCGCCGTTTAAAATTGGGAATGTCGTATTTCAACCGCTTTGTAAACTGCCGTCTTTCTATCGATTTAAGCAGACGATTATCCCAAAAGTTGAGACTGAAAAAATGCGTAAGCCACAGTCCGATAGTCGTTCGCATAAACGCGGCGTAAATCGCGTAGCGAAGTTCGACGCGAAAATCGCCGTGAAGAAGCCAAACGCGATAACCCTCGAAGTTAAACGGCTTGGGTTGATCGCGCTTTTCGACGATATGGATCGCTCTATCAAGCGCGCCGCGAAGCATAAAATCGTGATTGCCCTCGAAATACCACGTCTCGACCCCGCTCGCGGCGATCTTGTTGATCGCCTCGATCAACGCTTTGTTGCGCTCTTTGGAGTAGGCTAGTTTTCCAATAAGCAGATCGCTTATATCGCCCATCAAAAAGAGCTGGCGCGTCTGTATATCGCCGCGCGCGATCGCCTCTAGCGGCGCTAAAACCTCCGTTCGTCCAAGCGGGTTGTAGTGAGAATCCGCCAAAAATATCGCGCCTTCCGCAATATCGGGCGCGCCTTTGAAGGGATCACGGCGCATAGGCGATTACGGGAAGCGCCGTTTCGTATGGCAAAGCGGCGACAAGATTGGCGTTCGCGACCGCCGAGCTTGCGGCGCCGCGCAGCAGATTATCGATCGCCGTTTGGACAAGGAGCGCGTCGCCTTTAACGCGGGCGAAAAGATCGCAGTAGTGCGTTCCAGCGACCCATTTAATCTGAACGCTTTCCTCTCGAACGCGCACAAAGGCGTTATCGGCGTAAAACTCGCGCGCCGTTTGCGTCGGATCGTCGATCGGCGTTTTTAAGCGCAGATAGACGGAGGCGAGCATTCCGCGCGTAATCGGCAGTAGGTGCGGCGCGAAAACGATCGAAATCGGCGTTTTTGCCGCGACGGATAGTTTTTCCTCAATCTCCGGCGCGTGGCGATGGACGATCGGGCTGTAGGTGAAACAGTTTTCATTGACGGTTACAAAGTGCGTGCGTTCGACGCACTGCTTGCCCGCGCCGGAGACGCCGCTTTTCGCGTCGATAATAATAGGCGCGCTTAAATCCGTATAGGGCAGAAAGGGTAACGCCGCCAAAATCGACGCGGTGGGATAACAGCCCGGATTGGCGATCAGTTTGGCGTTCGCGATCGCTTCGCTTCCGACAAGCTCGGGCAGACCGTAGATCGCCGATCGCAAATTTTCCGCGTCGTCGTGCGAAACGCCGTATGTATTCTCGTAAGTCGCCTGTTCTAGGCGGTAATCGGCGGAGAGATCGACGACTTTTACGCCTCGCGCTATAAGCTCTTTAGCCAGAGCCGCCGCGCGTTTATGCGGAACGGCGAGAAAGGCGATCTTAGCGCTAGCGGCGATCGCGCTTGGATCGCTTTTTTGTATGTTAGCGTCGATAACGCCGCGCAAACTTGGGTGCGCCTCTTGCGCCGCTATAGCGCCTTCGCTTCCGCCTAGAAACGCGATCTCAAAATACGGGTGGTTCAGCAAAATCTTGATCAATTCCAAGCCGGTATAGCCGCTCGCGCCGATCACGGCTACGGGGATTTTACTCATATTTCAGCGCTCCTAAAACCGGCGGCGCGGATCGCGTTCGCGCGATCTTGCTCATATTCCCGTGCTCCCGAAGCCGCCCGCGCCGCGTCTGGTTTCGTCTAGTTCGTCCGTCGTCTCGAAATCGGCGCGCAGAACGGAGGCGATAATCGCCTGAGCGATCCGATCGCCCTTATTGATCTTGAATGTTTGCCGATCGGCGTTAAACAGGATAATCATCAACTCGCCGCGATAGTCGCTATCGACGGTGCCGGGGGTATTCAGCACGGTAACGCCATGCTTTAGCGCTAGCCCGCTTCTTGGGCGCACCTGCAACTCGTAGCCGATCGGCAGCGCGATCGCAAGCCCCGTTCTTACCAGCGCCCGATCTCCCGAAGCGATCTCCGTATCCTCCAGAGCGTGCAGATCAAAGCCCGCCGCGTTGGCGCTCTGATATTGCGGAATCAGCGCGTCGGGACTTAGCCGCCTAACGCGAATAATCGGATTAGCCAAAAGCGATCTCCTTGCGATGAATCGAGGCGGTTTCAAACTCGTCAATTCCGCTTGGCGCGTTCGCGCGTTCGTTTCGTCGCTCCGACTTTTGAGCGAAAACTTTAGCCGCCTTGTTTTTTCGGATCACTTTCGCACCTGCTCTTTTAGCGTTCTCGCGACCGCGCGATCGAAGCTGTCGCCCTTGGGCGACTCTTTCGCCGCCGCCTGCGCGATAAAAGCGTCTCGCTTCGCGATCGCCGCCGCAAGCTCTTTAGAGAGCGTCTCGCGCGCTTTAATCTGTTTGTCGATAAACGCCTCTTTCTCTTTCGCCGTCATCTTGCGCATATTTTCGGGCAGCTTATCGGAGGCGATATCCTCTAGCTTTATCCGCTTGGCTTCGATTTCCTCTACCAGATCGCCGCCGCCCGTTATTACGCCCAAGCCGTCGCTTTGATTATTGACAAATTTTGAGGTTTCAGCCGCGATGGACGGGCTCGCCTCGCTATAGGAATCGATCTTGTCTTGCGCGATCTCGCGCTCCCTAGCCGCTCCGTAAGGAATTACAGTGGAGTTTAGCTTGCGTTGAATAATGATAATCTCGTCGTCGTAGGGCGTTTCGATCACAATCACCCGCCCGCCGTCTTGCGGGATCGCTATATACTCTCCCTTGCCAAGCCGCGCGATTTCACGCCAGATTACCCGCGTGGAGTCTAACTCGCCCGCCTGAACGGCGTTTATGATAATGCCGCGTTGATTCGCCTCCGCTATGACCTGCGGATATTTGCGATCTTGCTTGTAGTCCATATGCGGCGGCGCGTCGCCCACGAGGAAAATAATGCGCGTTCCGACTTTCGTTTCCGTCCAGCCCATCTTTGTTACGGCTATATCCAACGCCTCGTTTACCGATTCGGGCATGTCGCCGCCGCCCGCGGCTTCAAAAGCTAAAAGTTTGGCGTAAATATCCTGCGCGTCGGCTGTGAGCGGATAGTAGCGAACGACGTATTCGTCGCCTATATCCCGATAGCCGATCAGCCCTAAGCGAATATGCGCGTTGGGGTTTTGATCGATAATCGCGTTGGCGATCGACCATATTTTGCGTTTTGCCCCGTCGATTAAGTTTGCCATCGATCCCGTCGTATCCAACACAAACGCGACGTCGACCAACGTTTTATCGGGAGTTGGTTTTACTACGTCGATCGCGTTCGCGCTAAGCGCCGAAAACGCGATCGTAGCCAACGCGACCGTTATTTTTGTTCTTATCGTCGCCGCGATAGCGGTTTTTGCCTTTGCTATCATCGTTTTATCCTTTCGTTTCGTCGTTTGATCGCCTCTCATATAAACGCTTTTTCGTCAAAGGCGATTTTGACGATCTCAAACTCTTTGATCCCGTTTGGCAGATCGGCTACCACGTCCGCGCCCTCCTCTTTGCCGATCAGCGCGCGAGCGAGCGGCGATCCAAACGAAATTAAACCTCGCGCCGCGTCGCTCTCGACGGAGCCTACGATCGTATATGCGACCTCGTTTTCCGTCTCTAAATCGAGCAGGGTTACGGTCGATCCAAAACTAACGCGCTTGTGAGGAAGGGTGGAGGGATCGACCACCTGCGCCTTGGCGATAAATCCCTCCAACAGCGCCACGCGCTTTTCAAGATGGCTCATCTTCTCTTTGGCGGCGTGATATTCGGCGTTTTCCTTCAGATCGCCAAGTTGCGCGGCGATCTGAATCTCGCGCGCGACGTTGGCTCGCTCTACGTTCTTTAGACGCTCCAACTCTTTGGCGATCTTTTCAAAACCTTTGGGGGTCATTGGCTCTTTATCAAGCATCGCGTTCCTTTTACGCGCATTTTAGCCGCGCCGCGCTTAGCGACCTATAAAACGCCGCGCTTGCTAAAGCGCGCAAAAAAACGTTTAGCGCCGCCGTAAAGCGCGATCGACGCCAATTACGCGCGCTAACTTAACAAATCTTGTCGGCGCGAGAGCCGCCGTTATAATCGGCGTTTCTCGTTCCTAATATTTTCTTAACGCGACTCTAAAAACAAAAATAAAGACGCTATCGCCCAGCCCTCGCGTTTATATCGCCGTTTTTTTATTGCGTTTTCTAATGAAACGTTAACGTCGGATTGTTCGCCAATCTTGGATATATTCGTCTGTCTCCCGCTTCAAAACGGCAATCGCGAAAACAGCGCGATTAAAATTGCTTTAAGCCACAATATTCAACGCGCTTCCCGCGCCCCGTATTTTATAAGCGTCCGTTAATATACTCGTCGGCATATCGTATTGCGCTATTAGTAGCTTTTGAGCTTTGTCCGAGCGATTGGAAAAATCGTCTCGTTCAATATATGTTTTAAGCCTTTGCGCATTATCCTCTAGCGGTCGAATATATTCGGCGCTAGTTTTGTTATAGTAGGCGACTTGTTCTGCAAGCGCCATTTTCATATCCTAGTTATACAGCGCTTTCTATACGTCGCCGCCATATTTCGCGCGCGCAATATCTAAAATTTTTATCGACTCTTCATAATACACGGCGGTTTCAAATATATCTGATTTGCGAAAATCATTATGAGCGCGAGCGCTAATATCCTTATTTTGAAAAGGCGACTTTTCGCCATAATAAAATTCGTCATGACGCCAGCTTGAAAAAACGGCGTCGATAAACGTCTAGTAATCTTCGGCGGTATTGATGCGGCGGATAGAATATTGGTCGCTTCGTAATTTGTTTGCATCCGCTTTTCGTTAATCTGCGCATATTGCGACAGATCGAGAGCGATTCTTACTTTATTAACGCTCTCGTAATATTTCCGCGCCCAATTGGATGCGTTATCGGGCGCTTCGCCGGTTGTTTCGCCGATCTTTTGCTTAGCGGGATTGACGACTTTTTCGCTTTGCGCGCCTACCAGCGGCTGATAATATGCCGTCGATACCGCGTTCATCTAACCTCTTTTATGTTTATTTTGAAGATCGACGCCTTAACGATAACTTTGAATGAATCGCTTAGACGTATAGCCGCGCTTAGCGATTTTGCGCCTTAAATGGCGCGAAGGTCGGATTATTCGCTAAGAGCGAACCTATATGCTTTGCCCCCGCTTCGGTCAAATGCGCGCCGTCGTAGGAGATCAGCAGTCCTTCGGGAGTAAAAATCGGGCAGGAGGAGGACTCCTCGCCGCAAAGAGCGGCGCGCAGATCGATAAACTTTACCCTCGTCTGGTTTGCAAACGCCTCTTTCATAATCGCGTTGCTCTCTAAGTAGCCCGCCGAGACCTCGTTGCGTAAGAGAGATCGCTCTTTAAGCGGAATATCTAAATAATTTTTTACGTCGATCGCGCCGAAGTTTTTGCTTCCTATCACGATAATTGTCGTCGTTTGCGCGATGCGCATATTATCGATCGTCCGCGTTAGACGTTCCGCCGACCACTTTGCCCAGTTTGCCGCAAAAATAACTATATCCGCCCGCGACAAAAGCCTATCTTGAAGCGATACAAACCGATCGTTATATACCCTTGCCTCGCATAGCGGTTTATTGGCTTTGTCGATAAACGCGAACGGATCCTCTTCGCCTCTATAAACCTGACAAATCGCCGCGACGTAGCTCGCGCAAAATTCAGCGTCGCCGAAAAAACCGGCTTCCAAAATAATATTATAAAAATCTTGCGAGAAGCTATCGCCGATAATTAAAACTTTTGTCCGATTATCGTCGCTAAAGCCTATTCGTTTATATGGCGCGTCGTAGCGATTGGTAACGTAATTTGTTCTCGCGCTTAAGGTTGTAAACAGATCGATTTCGTCCGTATTAAACCGCCAAGGCGCTCCTTTTGATATCGCCCCCCCCCCCCCCACAACTCCAATCAACGCCGCTCCCGCGAACGAAAGGGCAAAAACCTGTTTGCGGCTTAAAAAAGCTTGGTTTCTAAAGGGTTTTTCAATATAGCGCCAAGAGAGATAGGCGATCGCTAACGAGAGCGCTATTAACGATAAGAAAGCGCCCGCGGATTGAACGCCGTAAATACGAGCGAACGCAAATATAATCCAATGCCATAAATAGAGGCTGTAACTGATCAGCCCTACGCCTACTAACCATTTAGAGCCGAGCGTCCGAGCGATCGTAGTATAGGGCGAGACGAATAGAATAACCAAAACCGCGCCGATCGCGGCTATTGGCGCAAAGCGGCTGGGATAGGGCGATTCGTCGATCCTTAGACACGATCCGACTATCAGCGCAAAGCCTAATAAAGAGCAAGTTTCAGCTATTAAACGCGGCGGATCGCTCTTGCGGTAACGCGATAAATACGTCGCGCACAGCGAACCAAAAAGTAGCTCCCAAACGCGAGCGATAGTATCATAAAACAGCCTAGGGCTTCCGCTTAGACGAACCCAAACTTCCGAATAGGCTAGACTTAGCGTAACGGCGATTAAAATAAGCGCTATAAAAAAAGCGTATCTTAAACGATATAAAGCTCCCTTTTTGAAACCGACGCACAACTTCCAAATTAACGTCGCCGCGAGCGGAAAAAGCAGATAGTATTGCTCTTCGACCGCCAAGCTCCACGTATGCAGTAGCGGCTCTTGATTCGATTGCGGTCCAAAGTATTCGGTATGTATCCAGAAAAAATAATTCGACGTAAACAGCAGCGAGCTGATCGCGCTTTTAGATAAGCGTTCTAATTGATCGGGCAAAAGAGTGAAATACGCGATCGGCGCGACGCACAGAAGCATAACAAACAACGCGGGCAGAATGCGTCTTGCTCTGCGTTCGTAGAAAGAGGCGATCGAGAAGGTTTTTTCGTCAAGCTCTTTTATGATGATCGTCGTTATCAGGTATCCGCTTATAACGAAAAAAATATCTACGCCGATAAAGCCGCCTTTTATCCACGTAAAATCGGCGTGAAACAATACGACGGACGCGACGGCGACGGCGCGCAACCCGTCTATTTCTTTGCGATAAAGCATGAGCGTCCTCGATAAAGTTTGCGGCATTTTACAAAACCGCGCTTAACTTTTTAGCTCGGCGACGCTCTATTCGCAACGCCTAGTTTTTACGCGAATAAAAAGAGAATAAAAACGCCAAGAACAAGCGGCGAAAGTATAAACAGGGCGTTTGTTCGGTTAAAGGGTCCTAAAACCATTTCATATAAAAGCGTTTCCCACCTGTCCTCGCGCTTCACCGGTTCTTCGGGGCGTCTGACTTCGGGGTCGGACAAAAACGCTCCCCAAATCATTACCCCCACCCCAAACGGGACTATCGCGCACAAAGCCGCAAATATAAACGACGTAGCGACGTCATTTAAGCCGTTCGTTTCCGCAAATACCGCGCTAGCGCCAATAATCCCGAAAAAGACGACGAACGGATACCTAAACATATTGCCCGCAAACTCCAAAATATGACCGCGCCATCTTTTAGGCTTTTCTTCGTCTTTTCCGTTAGTATCGGCGCTTGTTTTCAAATACTCGTTTGGAATCGCTCCCTCTTGCTTTTGTCGTCTGACTTTCAGCGTTATCGCTACGGAAAAAAGTATCAAAAGCGTCAATCCATTGACGATAAGGGCGAGGGGCGTTACGTCGCCGCTGTCTTTGATGAAAATAATGTCCAGCCCAATACCGCCAACGCCTATAAGGAAGAACGGTATAAACACAAGGTCTATGCCGCCGCCGGAACCCGAACCTCCGCCGCTAGAGCCTCTTGATCGAAACCAACCTCTTGCGCCGCCCGAGCGAAACCCGCCGCCGCGTCCGCTTGAACTCGATCTACCGCCAAAGCTACGACCTCTGGAACCGCGTCCCCCAAAACTCCGCGAGCCGCTCGATCTGCCGCCTCTGCCCATATCAACGCCTCCTTT